>JBGPNG010000112.1:0-5889 GCA_041487395.1 Dongiaceae bacterium | reverse complement strand
TGGGCATGCGAAACGTTCTCCGATATGACGGGCGCCCATCCATGCTGCCGGGTTTTATGTAACAGCGGAGCTGGGTTTTGGTCCAGCCGGACGTCTGCGGAGCCACGGCGAAGCGGAACCTGGGTCCCGCGGCGGCGCTAACCAATTGTCTGCTGTTGGCACATCTCGGAAGTCCCGCTTGCCGCGCGTGAGGGCCGCTTACGGAGCTAAAGCAGACTCTGGCAACTCCTGGCGAGGGCTCGCTCTTGCAAATGCTATCGTCCGGCAGGAAAAACGGGTTAGCAAGCCGGTTATCCGGTGGATGTCGCGTCAAAAGCCTGCCCTCTCGGGCGCCACCAAGGACCCGTCGTCAGAACTTCTTCGGCAGGGCGATGACGCGACCGACATTGACCGGAATCGGCAAGCCCGCCTGCATGCGGGCGATGGCGTCGATCTTGGCCTGGACCTCGGGCAGGAACGGCGCCGTCCGCCCGGCCCGCATGTCATAGTTCACCTGCATCTGTTCGTTGGTCGCGGCCGGCTCCGTCGATCCGCCCTCGAACATGGTGAGAAAGAAATGGAGGCGCTTCTGATCATGACCCAGGATCTGGACGGCGACGCGGACCTCGGCCCCGCCCTTCACCTGCCTCAGGTAGTTGACGTGTATCTCCAGGGTGAAGAGCGTGTGGCCGGTCGCCTCGCGCTCGGCCGCGCCCAGGCCGATATGGTCCATCAGGGCCGTCGTCGAATTGCTGAAAATGACGACGTAATAGCCGTCATTGAGGTGGTTGTTGTAGTCGACATAGGCCGGCTTGACGATCTCGCGATGAATCATGAGCGGCGCGAAAGCGGTCATCGGTCCCCTTCCCTTCGAACCCGGCGGCCGGCGCTTGCCTGCCCGGCGAAAGGCAAATGGCGAATGGCGCGGAGAATAGGTCGGGAGGCCGCTCGGCGGCAAGATCGCAGGCACGACCCCCGCCAGACTGTTCCCGCCCATCCCGATGCCGGTTCCGGCATCAGTGGCGGGTGCGGGGCTTCGCCGCTACCATGCCCCGCCGCCCGGCCCGCGCCGGACCCACAGGCTGTAATTTCAGGAGCTGAGACGTGAGCCAAGGGCCCCTGCATATCACCCGCAACGGCGCCATCCTCGAGGTGGTGCTCGACCGCCCGAAGGCGAATGCCATCGACGCCGCCACCAGCCGTGTCATGAGCCATGCCTTCGCCCAGTTCCGCGACGACCCCGATCTGCGGGTCGCCATCATCACCGGGGCCGGCGACAAGTTCTTTTGCGCCGGCTGGGACCTCAAGGCGGCCGCGGCCGGGGAAACGCCGGATTCCGACTACGGGCCGGGCGGTTTCGGCGGCATCCAGGAACTGCCCAACCTCAATAAGCCCATCATCGCAGCGGTCAACGGCATGGCGGTCGGCGGCGGCTTCGAATGGGCGTTGTCGGCCGACATGATCCTGGCGGTCGAGCATGCCCGTTTCGCGCTGCCCGAGATCAAGGCGGGCACCCTGGCCGATGCCGCGACCCTCCGGCTGCCCCGTCGCATCCCCTATCACGTTGCCATGGATCTGCTGCTGACGGGACGCTGGATGGAGGTGGCGGAGGCCCATCAGCGCGGCCTGGTCAACGAGATCCTGCCGGCGGACAGGCTGATGACCCGGGCACGGGCGCTCGCCTCCCTGCTCGCCGGCGGCCCGCCGCTGGTCTTCGCCGCCATCAAGGAGGTGGTGCGGGAGACCCAGGACATGCCGTTCGAGGACGCCCTGCTGCGCATCCGCCAGCGCCGCTTCCGCAGCGTCGATCTGCTCTATTCCAGCGAGGACCAGCTCGAAGGCGCCCGGGCTTTCGCCGAGAAGCGCGCACCGGTCTGGAAGGGCCGCTGAGCGGGGAGCGAAACCGCTTGCAGCCGCCCGATCATCGCAAGCGCCGGCGCGCAACGAAGGCCGTGCCATCGCCGGCCGAGCTGCGGCGTCTCCATCTGGGAAATGCCTGAGAAACACTTTGCAGTGGCCCTTCATTAGGTCGCAATAGCATCCATGAGTCTGCTCATGGCAATGGGCGACGAACCAACTCGGAGAGCGGGGGTCCGGTTCTGGGTGCTTACGGGACATTCGTCGGCCGGCCGGCCATGTCGCACTTTGACCCGGAGCAGATGTCAGGCACCAGTCCAGCCGCCTCGTCTGAGATACTCGATAACAACCCTAGACGGACGCCATCCCGGCCGATGGGCTTCGCATTTGTCGGAGGGATGAAGCTGCCTAGAAGTGACGAATACCCTGGGGCCCGTTGTCGCCGAGCTTGAGATGCTGACTGGCGTCGAGACCCGCCGCATCCATGTCGACAAGGGCTATCACGGCCACAACCACCCGCACAAGTTCCGGGTCTGGATCTCATGTCAGGTCCGCCGGGTCACCGCATCCATCCGGCGCGAGATGAGGCGCCGAGCTGCCGTCGAGCCCGTCATCGGCCATCTCGAGGCCGAGCACCGCATGGGCCGCAACTATCTCAAGGGACCCGCCGGCGACCGCATCAACGCCTTGCTCGCCGCCGCCGGCGACAACTTCGGCCTCCTCCTGCGCTGGCTGGCCACGATTTTGCGTGCCCTCATCATGGCACTCAATCAAACTGACCCGATCACTCGCGTGGCCTAAAAATTCTTCAATTGGAATTCTTCACGGACGACTGGCTAGATTCTGATTCTAGTGGTGGAAATCTAACAAAGGAGTCCGTCGCGATTGCCTATGTTATGCGGCCTTGCTGCTCATTGGATCGGTACCTTCTGTTAGATTCTATCCACTAGGCGCAAGCCGCGACCATCAAGTTTGACGCCGCGCCCAGCCGAACAGGAGCGCCGCCGCGGCGTAGAGGCCTAAGGCGAGAACCAGCACGGCAGTGAATCCTACATGCATGGCGAGGAGGCTGGCCATTACAGCGGCCACGACCGACGCGCAGCCGTTGATGCCCCAAGCCCACGGCACCAAGTCCGATGCGCACTCGGAGACACGACCCAGGCCGAGGGGAAACGGCAGACCCATGACAAAACCCAAGGGTGCCAGAAGGCCAACAGCAACGGCGATCTTCAACGCCAGCGGCAATTCCATGAGGCTGCCGAGGAGAGGCGGCAGCACCAGCGTATAGACGCCACCGAGACCGACGATGGCGGCAACGGCGAGCACGATCGCCGCTTGCGGCCAGCGGGCCGCGGCGCGCCTTGATATCCCGCTGCCGAGCCCGGCGGACACGAGAAAGCCCGCGAGCGTAACGGCGATCGCACCAAGCGGGTGGCCGAGAAACAAGCTGAAACGATGGATGAAAGCAATTTCGACGAACAG
The DNA here is from genome assembly GCA_041487395.1 of Dongiaceae bacterium. Lineage (GTDB taxonomy): Bacteria > Pseudomonadota > Alphaproteobacteria > Dongiales > Dongiaceae > DASXQK01. The sequence goes on along the minus strand of JBGPNG010000112.1, from coordinate 2,571 downwards.
AAAGGCGAAACCGATCAGCAAAAAGTAGAACGCCACGCGCATCCGACTGGGCGCCGCAGGCCTTTTTTCGCCACGCGGCAGCCAAGCGAGCGGCAGCAGGATGAGGACGGCGCTCGCTGCGAGAGCCAACAGCAGCGCCAGAACGACGACCAGGTATCCGGCATCGACAAACACGAGTCCGCCTTGCCCCTGCAGTGCCGCCAGCTGCGGCAGAAGACTCCACCTGAAGAAGCGGAAGAAGAACGGTCGGTCGTCCGTCGCCGGCCGGATGTCGAAGCTATAGCGGGCGAGGAATGTCGATCGCCCGGGGCCGAGCAACGCGATGGCGGCGTCGTAAAGCGTCGGCTTCGCCATGCGGTTGTAACGGTTGGCCTCCTCGCTGCCGATGCCGGGATACCAGGCCAGGTCGAACTGCCGCTCGGCCGCGAAGCTGTGCAGCGAGGCTATCTCGTCGCGTGTGAAGGGGCCATTCTTCACCAGCAGCGTGGCCGTGTTCCAGCCGTGCAGCAGCACAAGCCGCTCGCCGGGATTGGTCTCGCCGTGGGCCTCGAGCGCCGCGATGGCGGTGGCCAATAGTTTGAGCGTGTCGCGTGGCGGATTGCTGAGCCAGCGGGTGATGGCGAGCATGCCGCCCGGAGCGAGATGCTGGAGATACGCCTGGAGCGCTTCGATCGTGTAGATCGGGCTTTCGCTGAGTGCCTGCACGCCGGCCGCGGACGCCGCGAAGGAATCAACGAGGGCGAGCTGGATAAGGTCCCAGCGCGCGCGGCTTGCCTCGACGAAGCTACGCGCCTCGGCGACGCGCACGGCGACCTCGGGACGCTCGTAGATATTGCCCGAGAACTCGCCGAATTCGCGGCGCACAAGATCGACGAGCTGGGCGTTCAACTCCACCGCTTCGATCCGTGACGCGCGATGATAAAGCGCCTGCAGCACATCCGCGCCTCCGCCGGCGCCGAGCACCAGCGTTGCGGGCCGGTCGAGCAGATGAAAAGGCAAAGCCATGGTCTGCTGATCGAGATAGTCGAGGGGCCCGAAATCGCCGGTGAAGCGTGTTATGGCTGTCATGGCTTCGCCGTCCGTGAAGATGCCGAGCTGCTCCGGCGGCGCCAGCGTGGTGGCAAGGCTCAAGCCCGGCGCGTAACGCAATGGCACGCTCGGGCTCTCGATCACGCTGAGCCGACCGAGCGGGCCGCTGCGCTCGGCGACGACGCGGGCGCCGGGTACGGTCAGGGCTAGGCTGAGGGCCTTGTAGGGGGAGGGCATCGGCTTGAGCCATGTTGCCGGCCAAGCGAACGCGACCGGCACGGCGAGGAACACGAGTCCGAACGCCGCGCCTCGCCATCCGTCACTGTATAGTGCGAGCGCTGCCGCACCAAGGGCGAGGGCGGCGACGACGCGAAGGCAGTCCTCGGGCGGCAAGGCGAACATGGCCAATACGATGGCGAACGCGCCCGTGCCGGCGCCCGTGAGGTCGGCGCGATAGATGTCGGCGATGCGTGCTGGCCAGGCCGCAAGACTGAGGCCGATGGCGCTCGCGGCGGCAAAGAACGGCAGCGCCAGCGTGAGATACATCGCCGCCAGATAGAGCTGCTGTCGCCAATCCCATATCACCTCGAGCGGATTGAACGGCAGGCGCCACGCCAGTGCATAGCAGCCGATCGCAGCAACGCCGAACGAGACGGCAAGTGCTGCAAAGCTCGCGCCGAATCGCTCCAGCAGGCGACGCTTGACGAACACCAGAAAGGTTCCGCTGGCGCCATAGCCAAGAAGCGCCAGGCTGATGATCATGTAAGCGAAGTGATGCCACAGCGCGATAGCGAACAACCGCGTGAGCAGGATCTCGTAGGCGACGGCCGCCGCGGAGAGCAGCGAGACGGCGGCGAGCACTGGCATCGCTACTGCCCGCCGGTGAGCGCCACGAAAGCCACCGGCAGCAATGCCTCGGTGCGGATCGTCCCGTCGGCAAGCTTTTCGATCAGCATCAGCTGTTGCACCAGGAAGGCGGCACCGACGGGAATCACCATGCGCCCGCCCGGCTTTAGCTGCTCGAGCAGAGGCGGTGGAATCTGCGTCGCCGCTGCGGTGACGACGATGGCATCGAACGGTGCCGCCTCCGGCCATCCAAAATAGCCGTCGCCGCGGCGGATATGGACAGTATCGTAACCGAGGTCGGACAGCCGCTTTGCCGCCTGCTCGGCCAAGGCCGGCACAATCTCGATCGTGTAGACTTGATGTCCCAGCTCGGCCAGCACGGCGGCCTGATAACCGGAGCCGGTGCCGATTTCGAGCGCGCGACCACGCGGCGGGAGCCGCAGCAGGTCGGTCATCAGGGCGACGATGTAAGGCTCGGAGATAGTCTGACCGTAGCCGATCGGCAGCGGCCGATCGTCGTAGGCGAGTTCGCGCAGCTCGGCGGGCACGAAGGCATGGCGCGGCACGCGACGCATGGCCTCGAGCACGCCGGCATCGAGCGTCGTCGGTGTGGCGCCGCCGCCGGCCTCGCGCGCGATCACCTCGATGGTGCGTACCATGTCGAGCCGGGCGGCCACATAGGGGTCGGCGGCTCCC
>JBGPNG010000111.1:0-5969 GCA_041487395.1 Dongiaceae bacterium | reverse complement strand
TGTATGGTCTCGCCATTCTTCATCTGGGGCGACGGCGGTTGCTGTGGACCAATGTCACCGCGAATCCGACGGCCGAATGGATCGCTCGGCGGATAACTGGGGCTTTTCTGTGGGATCAAACGCTGCAATATCCAATTCGCGATCGGGACGGTTCCTATGGAGCCGTTTTCACATGGCGGCTGCAGGCCATTGGCATCTGAGGCCGACCTGCCGCGCCCCGCGCTCGCCCTGGCAGATTGGCCATGTAGGACGACTGATCGGATCGATTCGACGCGAGTGCATCCACCACGTCGTGATTTTCAACGAGGCGCATCTCCGGCGCGTCCTGATAGTCTATGCCGAATATTACAACTGCGCGCGCACGCACCTCAGTCTCGCAAAGGATGCACCTATAGGTCGACTGGTGCAGACCCTCGGGTCGATCATGTCCGTCCCCCTGCTGTGCGGCCTACACCACCAATACATCCGGGTGGCATAAACGGTAGGCACAGCCCTCGAGGCATATTGACTTGGATCAATGCATCCATTGATCGTACATGGTTTTTTGCCCTTGCTTGCGGGAGACCTGACCCTGACGAGCGTCTGGCGGTCCGGTCCGGAGCAGTAGCCGAACTTTCGGAGGCTGGTTCATCGCCTGGCATTTGGGCCGAGTGGTGGCTAAAGCCAGTCCATAAACGGGATCGGGCAGCATAGGGAGCGATTTTGCGCCTCTGAGCCAGGAAGAGGGGAAGTTGAGTTGGCATTGCAAGCGTTAGGGAGTGCGTTAAAGGCAAACCCCCACAGGGGCGGCTTGCTGTGAGACACTGGGAGTAGCTAAGGCCTGCTTCGTGAATCTCATTTTGAGCCACGACGGGGACCTATAGGGCGCACGTAGGTTCCAAAAGGAGGCGGCATGCTGGTGCGTGATGTGCTCAAGGTGAAGGGCAACGAAGCAGTGAGCGTTCGCCCGAACACAACGATTGCTGCGCTATCACGCTTGCTCACCGAGAGGAACCTTGGTGTCGTGGTTGTGTCAGGTGAGAATTCGCAGTTAGCCGGAATCATCTCCGAGCGAGACATAATTCGAGGCCTAGGAAACCACGAAGCAAAGTCGGCCGCTATGACGGCCGATGCGCTCATGACCCGCGATGTGGTTACCTGCCGGATTGAAGATTCCCTCGATGAAGTTCTCGAGCTCATGAACCGCCGACGCGTGCGCCACTTGCCCGTCATGGATGGCAGCAAGCTGGGTGGCTTCATCACAATGGGCGACGTCCTAAAATACCTTTGGCAGGAAGCGAAACTGGAGGACACCGCCTGCCAGGCATATGTCGCTGGCGTGGGATACCATTAGTTCGGCCTGATCTGCCCGCAAACGCCCCGCGAAGGGCGTCGCCCTAAAGAGTCTTCAGCCACGAAGTTGGCATCCTGGGCGGATTTTCGAGCAGCTGGCCTGCCTAAGGTCGATGGTATTGGAACGCGCCTCTTGACGGAATGGTCAAGGCGGATGGCTCTCGCCACTATCGGGGACCAGCGCTTGGGTGGCATCGCGCAATTCATCGAATTCCTTTTGACGCGCCGCTCCAAAGACGGGATCATCATGCACAGTAAAAGCGGCTGCGATGTCGCTCCAGTCATCCTCGGTCAGCGCTTCGAGCGCCAAGGGGAATATCTCTTTCTCCTCCCGTTGCATGTGCTTTCGCTCGAAGTCGAGATATGCTGTAGCTGCTTGCCGAAAACCCTCACGCGCCGCTGCATGCATATTGAAGGCGATAAGGAGGGCCTCGAGCGAAGACCTGAGATCGCCGAGATATTTCGTGCCACTAGCGTGCTCGTTGGACAACTGGTCAAGCAATGGAGCGGCTGCAGGTCTCGCAGCTCGAAGCCTTTTGAAAAGGTGCCCCTCCTCCTTGGGATGGTGGAAGGTCTCCGGAAATGCCTCAATGTAATGGAGGATCAGGAACAGAAGCGCAGAGTCCGGCTTTGTCGGCGGCTCGCCCAGCGTCGTCACCAGCCGTTGCAGACACAGCAGGACGCGGCTGAGGTTTGAATGTTCGCCCTGAATAATGCTGAGACCGGGCGTCGCCATCCGTGCGCTTGCCTCTGCTGGCTGGTTCGATCCGTATAACGCATCTGATCTGCAGGCAAATGGCCAAAATACTCTATCGCCTTCTGTGCCTAGCGTTTATCCCATCCGGATGTATTGGTGGTGTAGGCTGCCCGATTCTCTGACCCGACAACCATGCCTGCCGGAGCATTGGCTCTCGCCGGGTCTTCTGTTCAGCCAGACCTGTGGCTAACTGATTATGCCGCATCCAGATTACCCTATCTATCCGACTTGGCGACCCCAGATGAGGTAAACGGCAGGGACACGGAGCGTGGCATCCCACTCCGTCGACGTGAGGTAGACGAACGCCATTTTTTGCGCCCTACAGCATCTCCGGCGTGTGCTGACGGCCTATGCCGAATATTACAATCACGCGCGGACACACCTCGCGCTTGCGAAGGATACGCCTTTAGGCCAACCCGTGCAGGTCGTGGGGCCCATCGTGTCCGTCCGTCTGTTGGGCGGCCTACATACTAATACATCCGGGTGCCCCTCGGTTCGCCTCTTGACCCATATCAATGCGGTCATGAGAGCGACGAGCTTGTTGTTTATGCGGCAGATCCGGAGGACGCCATGGCCGGGCATTCGCTCGCGCTCTTCGCTCTCGCGGGCACCATCGATTACGCAGCGCGCCTGTCGGCACAGCTAGACACGCCACTGTCTCGCATCGAGGAACGAAGCTTCGAAGATGGCGAGCACAAGATACGCCCTCTCGTCGAGGTTGAGGGTGTTGATGCCTATGTCATCCACGCGCTTCACGGAGACGAGGCCTATACCGTGAATGACAAACTGTGCCGGCTTCTCTTCCTGATCGGCACCTTGAAGGACCATGGGGCCGCACGCGTCACGGCCGTGCTGCCCTATCTCTGCTACGCGCGCAAGGACCGTAGGACCCAGCCCTACGATCCCGTGACACAACGCTATGTCGCAGCCCTGTTCGAGAGCGTCGGCACCGACCGGGTCTTCGTTGTCGAAGTTCATAACGTCGCCGCCTTCGAGAACGCATTCCGCTGCGCCACCCGCCATATCGAGACGGCTGACCTCTTCGCCGAGCACTTCACCCCGCTTGCAAGAAAGAACAAGATCGTCGCCGTTTCTCCCGATGCAGGCGGCGTCAAGCGCGTCGAGCGGTTCCGCCGTGCCCTCGAACGTAAGTCAGGGCAGGCCATCGACAACGCGTTCGTCGAGAAGTATCGCAGCGGCGGCATTGTCACGGGTGGTGCCCTAGTCGGCGGTGTCGAAGGCAAGACAGCCATTATTGTCGACGATCTGATCAGTACCGGGACGACGCTTCTTCGGGCCGCGAAGGCCTGCCGGTCGGCGGGAGCGCACCACGTGTTCGCGGCGGCCGCCCATGGACTCTTCACGGGCGGCGCGCCGGATTTGTTCACCAGCAGCGACTTCGACGGTCTTGTCATCGCCGACACGGTTCAGCTTCTCAAAACGATCCCATCGCCGTCTCGGGAGCGGCTGACCATCCTGGATTCGACTGGCCTGGTGGCCACCACTATCGCCAAAGCGCATGGGGACGGATGATCCGCTCCTTCCATGTTGATCTCTCTCGAGGGCGGAGTTGGAGTGAAACGCTAGTTCTTGGCGCTCACCGAGTGACCAGATTTCAGGGCCGTCAATTGAGAGTTCAGGCTCGCCTGGGCTTGAATAGCCCGAGTTGTCGCCGCACGTCCAGTAGCTGCGGCTGATCTTGCGATGCGGTGGCCCGCTGGAAACACCGGAGCCCGATACCATGGTCGGTAGAAATGGCCAGGAGGGGATGGAGGCGGTGCAGATACCGCCGCTCCGTTTGGAAGGGACCCTTGGGTTTCCGATGGGGCGGGCTTGTGGTGTGGTGCTTTTTGCCCATGGCAGCGGCAGCAGTCGTTTCAGTCCTCGGAACACTTACGTCGCGAACGCGCTCCGGCAGGCGGGTCTTGCGACGCTGCTTTTTGATCTGCTCAGCGAGAGCGAGGCAGGAGATCGCGCCAACGTCTTCGACATCGACCTGCTCGCCGACCGGCTTTTGGCCGCCACCGCTTGGGCCCAGGCGCGCGAGACGACCCGCTCGTTGCCGCTGGGATATTTCGGGGCCAGCACCGGGGCTGCGGCCGCCCTCACTGCCGCAGCACGGCTCGGCGAGGGGATCGGTGCAGTCGTCTCTCGCGGCGGCCGGCCTGATCTCGCAGGCCGCATGCTACGGCTCGTCAAGGCGCCGACTCTCATGATCGTCGGCGGCCATGACACCGAGGTTCTGGCCCTCAATCGGACGGCGCTTCGCGCCTTGCACTGCGAGGGCATTGTCGAGGTCGTACCCGGGGCAACCCATCTATTCGAGGAACCGGGCGCCCTCGAGGCGGTGGTTGAGCTCGCCCGCCGCTGGTTCCTCGGCCATTTGGCCACTCGCGCGCAGGGCTGAACAGATGTTGTTCGCGGATCGCCAAGATGCCGGCCGACGTCTTGCAGCCGAACTCCTGCGCTTCAAGGACCGGCGCCCGGCGGTATTGGCCTTGCCGCGGGGTGGCGTGCCGGTGGGTTTCGAGATCGCGGCAAGGCTCGAGGCTCCCCTCGATATCGTGCTCGTGCGCAAGATCGGCCATCCCTTGTCGCCCGAACTCGCCATCGGCGCCATCGCCGATGGCGAGGGGCTGGAGAAGGTCATCGACGAGAACATGGTTGCCGAGTTCGGCGTTTCGCAGGCCTATCTCGACAAGGAGATCGCCCGGCAGCAGCGCGAGATCGAACAGCGCCGCCAGCTCTATTTCAAGAGCCGGCAGCCGGTCGATATTCGGCAGCATACGGCTCTCGTGGTCGATGACGGCATCGCAACCGGCGCCACCATGCGTGCGGCGCTCCGCGCCGTCCGAAGACGGGCACCGGCGATGTTGGTTCTGGCCGTTCCGGTCGCGCCGGCAAGCGCACTCGAAGCCATGCGTCCAGAGGTGGACGAGATCGTCTGTCTGACATCGCCCGAAGACTTCGGCGCGGTCGGTCTTTTCTATGCCGATTTCCGCCCGGTCGACGACAAAGCGGTTATTGATCTGCTCGACCGAGCCGCAAAGGCGAGAACACGGTCGGTGAACCCGACACTTCCATCCGCCACCAATGCCTAGGTGCGGTTGCTCAGGCTGCGAGGGGGTTTACCCCTCACCGCCTCACGAGAGGTTGGTCGTATAAGGATCGTCGCGCAACCGAAGGAGCGTGGCAAACCCTCACATCGAGCGAGACCATTCCGTCGCTGGCTACGATCACCGTGCCGTGGCGGGAGACCATTGATCGGCGGCTGCGATCGAGCCGTTGCCAGGCGTGGCCATCGCGGCAACGGCATGCCGGTGCCGGCCCAATATGCCGACGATATGCCTCGCTTGATCTGTATCAAGGCCGTCCTGGTGCTCCGATGCGTAGTTTGTTCATGCTGATCGACTTTGCCGTCTTATCGCATCCCATTCGGGAGGACTCGGATGACCAAGCTTGGCGTGCTCGACACCACCGTCCAGAAGACCCATGAATGGCTGCGGGACATCAAGGACGGCCTCGGTTTTGACAATGACCGTGCCGCCTACGCCGCGCTCCGGGCCACGCTCCACGGATTGCGGGATCTGCTCGCAACCGACCAGGTGGCACGGTTTGGCGCGCAGCTCCCGATGCTTGTGCGAGGTATTTATTATGAAGGCTGGAATCCGGCCTCGCCATCGACCGGGGGTCAGCGAAGAAACGATTTCCTCGAGGTCGTCGGCCGCGAGCTGCGCGATCATCCCGAGTTGCGCAACGCCGAACGTGTGGCGCGGATCGTCTTCGGCGTCATTGCAACGCATGTCACCCCGGGCGAGACCGAGAAAATCGTGCACTCCCTGCCACGGGAGATCCGCGCGATGTGGCCTCAGCCATCGTC
>JBGPNG010000110.1:0-5979 GCA_041487395.1 Dongiaceae bacterium | reverse complement strand
TTGATCCGGACGCTGTCCGCGGCCGCACGCCAGCCCATCTGCAAGGGCTTCGCCATCGGCCGCAGCATTTTCGGCGAGGCGGCGGAGGCCTGGTTCGCCGGCCGCATGGACGATGCCGCGGCCGTTGCGCGCATGACCGCCAATTATCGCCGTCTGATCGATGCCTGGGGAAGCGCTCGGGGCGGTTCCACCGGGCGACAGCCCCGCGCCGCCGGCCGGCGCAACGTCGGGTGACATCATGGCGCGTTTGACGATGGCTCAGGCTCTTGCCCGCTATCTTGCCGCCCAGTGGACGGAGATCGACGGACGCGAACAGCCGCTCTTCGCCGGCGTCTTCGCCATCTTCGGCCATGGCAATGTCGCCGGATTCGGCCAGGCCCTGGCGGAGATCGGCGACAGCCTTCCCACGTTGCGTGCCCACAACGAGCAGGCCATGGCCCATGCGGCCATCGCCTTCGCCAAGGCCAGCAATCGCCGGCGCATGATGGCCTGCACCACCTCCATCGGCCCGGGCGCCACCAATATGGTGACGGCGGCGGCCTTGGCCCATGTCGACCGTCTGCCCGTGTTGCTGTTGCCCGGCGATATTTTCGCTAACCGCCGGCCCGATCCGGTGTTGCAGCAGGTGGAAAATTTCGCCGACCCGACGATCTCGGCCAACGACTGCTTCAAGCCCGTGGCCCGGTTCTGGGACCGCATCACACGGCCGGAGCAGCTTCTCGCGAGCCTGCCCCAGGCGCTGCGCGTTTTGACCGATCCCGCCGATTGCGGCCCCGCGGTACTCTGCCTGCCCCAGGATGTGCAGGCGGAGGCCGCCGACTATCCCGACAGTTTCTTCGCCCGGCGCCTCCATCGCCTTCGCCGGCAGGGGCCGGACGACCGCGAGCTCGGCGCGGCCGCGGCACGGCTGCGCAAGGCCAAGGCGCCGCTCATCATCGCCGGTGGCGGGGTGCATTACAGCGAAGCGACCCAAGTTCTCGCCGCCTTCGCCGAATCCCATGGAATTCCCGTGGCCGAAACCCAGGCCGGCAAGGGGGCACTACCCTGGACTCATGAACTCAATCTCGGCTCGATCGGCGTCACGGGCTCTGCCGCGGCCAACGAACTGGCGCGCAGAGCCGATGTTATCTTGGCCGTCGGTTCGCGCTTGCAGGATTTCACCACCGGCTCGCACGCCCTGTGGCCGAGGAGTGCTACGCTGATTCAACTGAACGTCGCGGCCTTCGATGCCCACAAGCAGACGGCTTTGCCCCTGGTGGCCGATGCCAAAACCGGCGTGAGCGCCCTCGACCGCGCCCTTGGCGCCTGGCGCGCGCCGGCCGGCTGGACCAAACGGGCAGTAGTTGGGCGCGGCGGCTGGCAGAGCGTGGTCGATCGGGTGACCGCGCCGCCAAAGGGCAACGCGCTGCCCTCCGACGCCCAGGTGCTGGGCGCGGTCAATCGCAAAGCCGCGGCCAGCGACATCATGGTGTGTGCGGCGGGCGGCTTGCCCGGCGAGTTGCACAAGCTTTGGCGCACCAGCGATCCCAGGGGCTATCACTTGGAATACGGCTATTCCTGCATGGGCTATGAGATCGCCGGCGGGCTCGGCGTGAAAATGGCCTTTCCCGCGCGCCGCGTGTTCGTTCTGGTGGGCGACGGCAGCTATCTGATGATGAATTCCGAACTCGCCACCTCCGTCATGATGGGGCTGAAGCTCGATATCGTGCTGCTCGATAACCGCGGCTTCGGTTGCATCAATCGGCTACAGCAGTCGGTAGGGGATCGATCCTTCAACAATCTGCTGCCGGAAAATGCGCCGGGCATCGATTTCGCCGGTCATGCGCGGAGTCTTGGTGCCGAGGCCGAGAATGTCGGCAGCATTGCCGAGCTCGAAAAGGCGCTCGACCGCGCGCGCAAATCCTCGCGCAGCCACGTCATCGTCATCGAAACCGATCCGGCGATATCGACCAAGGAGGGCGGCGCGTGGTGGGACGTTCCGGTGGCCGAGACGGCCAAGCGCCAGGACGTGCGTTGTGCGCGGGCCGCCTATGCCAAGGCGCTCGCCCGGCGAGACGAGAAATAACCGCGCCTCCTGATTTTCATATCGCACCCGAGGACTCGACATGACCGTGAAGCTTGGCATCAATCCCATCGGCTGGACCAACGACTGCATGCATTGGCTGGGCGATTTCATCCCCCTGGAGCAATGCCTGGCGGAGGTCCGGCAGGCCGGCTTCACCGGCGTCGAACTCGGCCGCAAATTTCCCCGCACGGCGGGCAAACTTGGCCCGCTTCTGAAGAAGCACGGCCTCTCGCTCGTCTCCGGCTGGTACAGCGCCCAGCTCATGACTCGCGATGCCAAGGCGGAGATCGCCGCCATGGCCGATCATCTGAAGCTGCTGGCCGGCCTCGGCTCGCCGGTCATGGTCTTCGCGGAGACGACCGGCGAGATCATCAACAATGTGGGTGCGCCCGCTTCCAGTCGGCCGCAGCTCGGCGGTGCCGCCGAATGGAAACGCCTGGGTCAACGTTTCACCGAGGTTGCCGCGCATATGCTGGAGAAGGGCGTGCGTATGGCCGTCCATCACCATATGGGCACCGTGGTCCAGACGGCGGAAGATGTGGACCGTCTCATGGAGAATTGCGGGCCTTCCGTCGGCCTGCTTCTCGATACCGGTCATATGACGTTTGCCGGCGGCGATCCGCTCGCCGTCGCGAAGCGTCACGGCAAACGTATCGTCCATGTCCATTGCAAGGACATCCGCCGCTACGCGCTCACCGCCTGCCAGCGTCGCGATGTCAGTTTCTCGGCCGCCGTGCTGGAGGGGCTCTTCACCGCGCCCGGCGACGGCATAGTGGACTACAAGGGATTGTTCGCCATCCTGGCGGCGGCCGGCTACAGCGGCTGGCTTGTGCAGGAGGCGGAGCAGGACCCGCGCGCGGCCCACCCCTTCACCTATGCCGAACTCGGCTGCGCCCATCTGAAGAACCTCTGCGCCGGCGCCAAGCTCAAGGTCGCCTGAGGGCAATGCTCGTCATGGCCCGTCAGCTTCGCATCGGGATGATCGGCGCCGGTTTCATCGGCCGCGCCCATGTCTATGGCTATACCGCCATGCCCATGGTGTTTCCCGAGGCAAGCGCGCAACCGGTGCTGGAACTTCTGGCCGAGGCCACGCCGGAACTGGCGGGTGCATCGGCCAAGCGTCTCGGCTTTCGCCGCCATACATCCGACTGGCGCGCCCTTGTCGGCGACCCCGCCATCGACATCGTCGACATTTGCGTTCCCAGCAATCTGCACCGCAAGATCGCGCTCGCCGCGATTGCCGCCGGCAAGACCGTCTATTGCGAGAAGCCGGTCGGCCTCAATGGCGCGGAGGCAACCGAGATCGCCGAGGCAGCATGGCGCAAGGGCGTCAAGAGCCTCGTGGGTTTCACCTATTTGCGAAATCCCCTGGTCGCCTTCGCGCGCAAGCTGATCGACGAAGGGGCGATCGGCCGCTTGCTGCACATCCGCGGCGCCCATAACGAGGATTATCTTTGCGACCCCGGCCATCCCTTCATCTGGCGCTGCGACCCGGCGATCGCCGGCAAGGCGGGAGCGCTGGGCGACCTCGGCTGCCATATCATTTCCATCGCCCAGGCGCTGTGCGGCGACATCACCGCCGTCTGCGGCATGACCGGCATCGTGATCAAGGAGCGGCCGGTGACGGCGGGCGCCTCGAAGATGCGCGCCGTCGCCAATGACGATCAGGTCCAGTTCCTGGCCGAGTTCGCCAATGGGACGACCGGCCATGTCGAGGCGAGCCGCGTGGCGACCGGCAGTAAGATGGATATCACCTATGAGCTGACGGGCACCGAGGGCGCGATCCATTTCGACGGCGAACGGATGAACGAGATCCGTGTCTATTCCAGCCGAGATCCCGCCGATCGCCAAGGCTTCCGGACGATCTATTCGGGGCCGGCCCATCCTCCCTACGGCAATTTCGTGCCCGGTGCCGCCCATGGCCTGGGATTCAACGATCACAAGGTGATCGAGGTCCAGGACCTGATGGAACTCGTCGCGGCCGGGCGACCGGCCGGCCCCGACCTTGCCGGCGCCGCCCAGATCGGCCGGGTGGTGGATGCAGTCCTGGCCTCGGCGGATCGGCGAAGTTGGGTCAAGGTCGGCGGCTGAGCGGGCTTCGCCTACACGCCTGCCAATTTCGCACCGGGCGTGATCTTGGCGTTCAGCTCCTGGGATACCGGACAATTGGCTTTAGCGTTGGCGACTATCTCGGCAAATTTTTTGCCTGCGATGCCGGGCACCTGCGCCGTCAGCGCCAGATGAACCGCGGTGATCGCCCAATTTCTCTGAACCTGATTGAGGCTCAGCGTCGCCTCGGTGGAAAGCGTCTCCGCGAATAAAGTGCCATAAGGTATTGATTAGGCAACACAATCGAAGCTATCTTGATCCGAATTATACAACCCTCTATGCAATCGAGAACCCGGCTGACACCTGTTCGGAGCCCTGATTGTGGGCGCTGTCCGAATTAGGACATGCGGGTCAAGAAGCTAGGACAAGCGAGGGTTAAGCAGACGAGAGTCTAGTGTCGACGCGACCAAACAGGCCAGTCAAGGAGCTGCCCATACTGCTGAGGATGATGACAGAAATGAGGGCGACGAGCCCCGCAATCAGGGCATATTCAACCAAACTAAAGCCCTTTCTGTCGCCTTTGAAAGTCTGAATGAGATGCGTCATTTCGGTTTCTATCGACGGTGGGTGTATGGGGTAAATCGACGCATCCACTCAGGCTAAGAGTTTGGCTGTATTAATGCAAGGTTAAGATCGGCCGCCGTCGTGAGCATCATCGGCATCGACAGATCGCCTCACCCGTGCTCTGGCAGCGCCATCGAATGCCCGACGGCAGGAAGGCGAGCAGAAGCGCTGCGTCCTCCCGCCGTCCAGGCATGGCTTGAACGGCCGCTTGCACCAGAGGCAACGGCAGATGGTCACGCCCTGCTGTCCTCGGCGCTCGGCGGACCTGAGTCAACCGTCGATGCGCCCGTGATCCGCACCGCATCGCCCCACAGCGACAGCACGGTGGCATCAAGCAGGTCGAGGTCTTGATGCAGGTCTGGCTCAATTAATCTGACGACGGACAAACTCGCTCAGTGTCGAGTGAACGAAGGCGACGAAGTTCCGTATTCATCACTGAATGCCGCCCTGTTCATCGTTGAGTGAAGACTCTACTCGGGTGAACTAGAGCGCACAACCGCCGCCTGACCAGCCCTGTTTCTTCGGGCCAGTTTTAGCTTGAGACGGTGGCTCCTGTTTGCTCCTGTTGTCCCTTGCGGGACGGTGATGCGACGGGCCGGGACGCGAAGGCCCCACACACGGCAGCGCGATTGCGGCGCATTCCACAGGTCAAGCGGGGCAAAGCGTGGTCGGGGGCTGTGGCGCCATGCCAGGGTCCGCTTTAGATCAGTAAGCGGCCTTCACCCGCGGCAGGTGGCACTTCCGGGATGTGCCAATACCGGCCGTTCGATCTGAGCTAACTACCGCACATGATTTCCCAGGATTCCTCATGCCCCACATTAGCCGTTCCCCTCCGATGTAGGCTCCTCAAGCACAACAATTGCGTCTATCCTGACCGAACGTGCGGCTATTTCTGGAACGTCGTTTTCTGGCTGAATTCTGAGCAAAACCAAAAGGGAGTCAAAAAATGCGCTTTCGGCCGGCAAAATTTGTGCATGTGGTCTATCGCACACGCCGCTTCGAGGAAATGTTGCGCTGGTATCGGACGGTGTTTGATGCCGAGGTCCAGTATCAGAATCCGGCGATCGCGTTTTTAACATACGACGGCGAACACCATCGGTTTGCCTTCGCCAATATGTCTGTGCTCCAGCCAGAGGGGACTGAGACCGATCGTCAGGGTTCAATCGGTGTCGATCATGTCGCCTATACTTATGCTTCGCTGCCCGAAATGTTCGAGAATTACGCGCAACTGAAGGAACTGG
>JBGPNG010000109.1:0-6008 GCA_041487395.1 Dongiaceae bacterium | reverse complement strand
TCAGGATGAGGAGAAAACAAAGACCTCATGGTGAGCTTGTCGAACCATGAGGGCAAATTGACCCACCAACCCGCCCGGGGCGCCGGCCGGGCCCCGCCCAAGCTCCAGGATGGCCGATCTCCCTTGATTCGGCCGCAGGCAAGGCCAATATAGGGGCGGTGATTGAAACTTTTGGAGAACGAGGCTGCCATGGCCGATCCGATTGACCGCAGATATATGACCCAGGCCCAGGCTGCCGTGGCCGATATCGACGTCGGCCTCAGGCAGTACATGCTCAAGGTCTACAATTTCATGACCGTCGGCCTCGTGGTCACGGGGCTGGTGGCTTACGGCGTTGCCAGCAGTCCGACGATTCTTCGGGCGATCTACGGCTCACCATTGCAATGGGTGGTCATGCTGGCGCCCATCGGCTTCGCCATGCTGTTCGGCTTCCGCATCCAGGCGATGCGGGCAAGCACAGCCCAGATCCTTTACTGGGCATTTGCCGCGGTCATGGGCTTGTCGCTCAGCTACATTTTCCTCGCCTATACCGGGGCCTCGGTGGCGCGGGTGTTCTTCATCACCGCCGGCACCTTCGCGGGCATGAGCCTTTATGGCTACACGACCAAGCGCGATCTGGCCGGCATGGGCAGCTTCATGTTCATGGGGCTGATCGGCATCATCCTCGCCAGCCTGGTCAACCTGTTCCTGCATTCAACGGGGCTTCAGTTTGCCATTTCCGTGATCGGCGTGATCGTGTTCGTGGGATTGACGGCCTGGGATACGCAGCGCATCAAGGAGATGTATTCGGCGGCCGACGGGGCGGAGATGGGCACCAAGAAAGCCATCCTGGGCGCCTTCCAGCTCTATCTCGACTTCATCAACCTGTTCGTCATGCTGCTGCAGCTCGTGGGCAACCGGCGCTAAATAGCGGCCGACGCAATTGCATGAAACGCCCGGGCGGCAACGCCCGGGCGTTTTGCTTTGGGGCGGGGCAGTTCGGGCAAATACGTCGTCATACCCGCCCAAGCGCGGGCATGACGACCGTTGAAGCGAACACGCCGCCAGCCCGCTTGTCCTGCCCCTCCGGTGGCGTGCTAGCATCCGCCGCCGTGAGCGAAAACACCTCCCCGCCGATTGCTGCCGAAAACATCGACATCCGCTTTGTCGAGGTCTCCAAACATTACGGCGAGATCAAAGCCGTCGACCGCGTCAGTTTTGCCATCACGCGGGGCGGATTCCATTCCTTTCTGGGGCCCTCTGGCTGCGGCAAGACGACGTCGCTGCGCCTCATCGCCGGTTTCGAGCAGCCGACGGCCGGCGACGTCCAGATCGGCGAAGCCTCGATGGTCGGCGTGCCCGCCCATCGCCGGCCTGTGAATATGGTCTTTCAGCACTACGCGCTGTTCCCTCATCTCGACGTGGCCGCGAACGTGGCCTATGGCCTGCGCCAGCGTCGCCCCCAGCCCGATCGCGCGACGATCGAGCGGCGGGTGGGCGAGGCGCTCGAGCTCGTGCGCATGCCGGGATTCGGACGGCGCCGGGTCTGGGAGCTTTCCGGCGGCCAGCAACAGCGCGTGGCCCTGGCGCGCGCCCTCATCAACCGGCCCACCGTCCTGCTGCTCGACGAACCGCTTGCCGCCCTCGACCGCAAGCTGCGCCGCGAGATGCAGATCGAATTGCAGAACCTGCAGCGCGAAGTCGGCATCACCTTCGTCCTGGTGACCCACGATCAGGAAGAGGCGCTGAGCATGAGCGACACCATCGGCATCATGCGCGACGGGCGGATCGAACAGTTCGCCAGCCCGCGCGAACTCTACGCCGCACCCGCCAATCGCTACGTCGCCGATTTCGTCGGCGAATCGAACTTCTTCGCGGGCGAAGTGGTGGCGGCGAGCGAGCGGGAAGCCGCCATCCGCACGCCCGCCGGCATCGTGCTGGCAGCACCCTTGAGCGCACGGGGCGGCAGCCTCGCCGGCCAGCCGCGCGGAGTCATCGCCGTGCGGCCCGAAGCGATCGCGCTCGGCGCGACAGAGGATGTGGATTACCGCTTCGCGGGCCGGGTGCAGAACCGCATTTACCTCGGCGATCAGACCGAATTCAGCATCGCGACATCGGAGCTGGGCGATGTTCTGGTGCGTGCCGCCAATACCTCGCCCGCCGTGGCCGGCGGCCTGGCGCCCGGCGACGAGATCCTGTTGGGCTGGCGCCGCGCCAACGGGCTTGCCCTCATCGACGCCTGAAATTCATATCGAAGATCGGAAAGGCTTCGCGCACCGCGCGGGACGAAGAACCAAGCAAACAACAGAACCCCCGGAGAGAAACGCCATGTACACGCTTTATTGGAATCACGGCAGCGCTTCGATCACCGCCCATCTGGCGCTGGAGGAATCGGGCGCGTCCTATACGCTGAAATTCGTCGACATGGACAAGGGCGAGCACAAGACGCCGGAATATCTGAAGCTCAATCCCAATGGAAAGGTGCCCACTCTGCTGATCGACGGCAAGCGGACCATGTTCGAAACCGTCGCCATCGCCATGTACATCGCCGACCGGCATCCGCAATCGGGCTTGGCGCCATCGATCGACGATCCGGCGCGCATTGCCTACACCCAATGGCTGGTGCACATCACCAACAGCATCCAACCCTACTATTTCATGTACTACTATCCGGAGCGCCACTCGGCCGACCCGGCCCATCACGAAGCGATCAAGACTCAGGCGACCAAGATGATCGGCGAGGCCTGGGCCCGCGTGGACCAGGCATTGGCCAAGAACGGACCCTACATGGCTGGCGATCGCTTCAGCGCCGCCGATCTGCCGGTCATGATGCTGACCAACTGGCGCCAAGCCTGCGGCGACGTGCTCGAGAAGAACAGGAATATCCGCCGTCTTGTCGAATTGGTCTCCGCCCGCCCGGCGGTGAAGCGCGTGCTGAAACAGAACGAAGCGGCCGCCTGAGCTTTCGCCGACCCGTCCGACGCAGCGCCAGATGACCAGCCAGATGACCAGGACCGGCGCGGCCCGGGCGGTGCGGGATTTCTGGTTCGCGCCCGGGGCCGAGAAACTCTGGCTCCGCCGGGACGATGCCTTCGATGCCGAGATCCGCGAACGCTTCGGCGATCTGATTGCCGAGGCAACTGCGGGCCGGCTGTCGGAGTGGGAATCGAATGCGGCGGATGCCCTGGCCCTGGTCGTGGTGCTCGATCAATTTCCCCGCAACATCCATCGCGATTCGCCCGCCGCCTTCGCCGCCGACCCCCTCGCCCGCAGGGTCGCCGGGCGCGCGGTCGATGGCGGCTTCCATATGGCAGCGCCGCCAGAACGGCGGTTTTTCTTCTATCTACCCTTCGAACATAGCGAGCATGCGGCGGATCAGGATCGCTCCATCGCGCTGTTCCGCGCCTGGGTGGATTCAAGCCCGCCCGAACAGCGGGCGGATTGCGAAGACCAGTTCACCTATGTCCTGCGCCATCAGGAAATCATCCGACGCTTCGGCCGCTTTCCCCACCGCAATACCTGTCTCGGCCGAATTTCGACGGCCGAGGAGGAAGCCTTCCTCAAGGAACCGCGCTCGTCGTTTTAGCCGCGCGAGAGGCGCTGGGTAACGTCGTCACGCCCGTGCATTGTCACGGGCATCCACGACTTCGGGCTGCCGGAGAAAGACGCGGATACCCGGGACTCGGCCTTCCGTTGAACTATCTTGCTTTATTGCACCGAGGCCGAGGCCCCGCAGCTTGTCGTCACCCGAAGCAGGCCATAGCCATAGATCGGATCCTTGCCCGGCGCGCCAAGATCGAGCGCATGGGCGGCAAGCCGCCGGCGCAGTTCGGCGGCATCGGCGGGGGCACCCGCCATCCGCTCGGCGGCCAGTGCTGCGGCGGCAAAGGGCGCCGCGAAAGATGTCCCCGTCTGATACTGGCCGGTGCCATTTTCCCCCGGAGTCCAAATCCTGACGCCAGGTGCAGCAAAGGCGATGTAATCGCCGCGATTGGCCTCGGCGAACACGGCGGCGTTCTGATCCACCGCGGTGACGGCAAGGACATCGGGATCGGCCGCCGGATATGCGGGCGGCGCCGAGGGACCGCCGTTGCCGGCGGCGGCAACCAGCACCGTGCCGCGTTCGGCGGCCCGGCGCACCGCCAGATCCATCAGCGCGTTGTCGGCACCCGACAGGCTGACGTTCACCACCGACACATGCTGGGACACCAGCCAGTCGAGTGCCGCGGCGATGGCAAAGGCGCTGGCCTGCGAACGATCGTCGCGGCGCTCGAAGATCGAAGCAGCGTAGAGATCGGCCGAGGGCAGCAGTCCGCCGCCCTCGGCATGATCGGGATCGGGACGGCCGATCAAAAGCGCAGCGATCGCTGTGCCGTGGTCCGCAGCCGCCGCATCGCCGGCAACGAAAGATTTCTGATGGAGCTTCTGTCCGGCAAGGGCGGACAGACCGGCATCGATGGCCGTGTCCACCATGCCGATGCGAAAGCCGGCACCGCAGCCGGCACCGCCCGGCCAGCCGATCATGCGCTGGGCATAGTCGGGGGCGGGAAGCGAAACGACTTCGGCCGATTGCGCGCGATAGGGTTCGTAGAGGCTGTTCAAATCCGCGGTCAGTTGTGGCAGCGCCTGCCGCAGCAGAGCGAGCCCCCGCTGAGGATCGACGGCCGGCGGCGTCTTCAGCCGCAGCACCGAGAGGCCCAATGCGCTCAGCGGCCGATCGTCGATCAAATGGAATCCCAGGCGCTGCGCCTCGGCCAGAACATCCGGCCGATCGCCCACGACCACGACTTCGCCCGCGACGAAGCTGTTGGCCTGGCCGCCATCGCCCGAGGCCGCACTACCGCCGGTAGCGGGTGTCCCGGAGACTGCCCCGCCCCCGCCGTCGTCGCTGCCCGAAGCTATACCGCCGTCGTTCGACCCGCCCCCACCCTCGCCGCCGTCGCCGCCGCTCATTCCGCCGTCGCCGCCGGAACCGCCGTCGCCGCCGTCGCCGCCGTCATGCCCGCCGCCGTCCTCGGCCAGGGCCGGCAATCCGACATGCCAGGAGACATCGCAGATCGACCCGGCGCTAAATCCGACGCCGGCCCCGATCAGCGAAGCAAAGAGCCGCAAGGCGACGCCGCCGAGCAGAAGGCGGCGCCTTCTCCGGCGGGCTTGCCCGCCGCCGCGAGAACAATGACGAAGCCGATGGTAAAAGCGCGGGCGCATCCCAAGGGGTCTTATGCGCTGCTCGAAAGGAGCATCACGCTCCAGCTCTTGTCGGCGCCGCGGCAAGCCACGCCGTTGTCGTGGCGGGTGAGCGTGCCACGGAATTCATCGCGGCGGAACTCGCGGCAATCGGCGCCGAAGCCGGTAGTGAAGCCGCGCCCCAGTTCGATGCGGCCCTGGCCGACATCCTTGCTGTCATAGGTGAAGCTCTCTCCCTGCGCGCCCTTGTCGAGAGCGCCGAGCAGCGCGGATTCGAAACGCGCGGCAAGCGGGTCGGCTGCGGGCGCCGCGGCCGCGACATAACTGCTCTCGGGTGAACTATGCAGCACATAGCCCGCGCCAAATCCGATGGCCAGCGCAGCGAGGCTTGCCGCGATCTGCACCGGCCAGCGCAGGGCGGGGCGGTGCCTGGCGGGAAAGGCGACCAGGTTGCCATTCTCGCTCCTGCCTTGAGCTGCGGCCAGCAGGCGCGCGGGCATCGGCTCGTCGATGACGGGACCAAGGGCATGGGCGGCGGCGGCGGCGCTGAGGCGCAGCAGACGCACCGTTTCCCAGGCTTCGGCGTCGTGGACGAGAGCTGCGTCCACCGCCGCGACGCGATCGGGCGGCAGTTCGCCATCCACATAGGCCACCAGCAGGTCCCGATCGAGGAACGTCCGATTTTCGCTCATCGCTTCATCATCCTGATCACGCGCGGGCCTTCGCGCCCGCCTTTTTCCAATTCCACGCCCAAGGCAATGCGGGCTCGGGACAGGCGGCTCATGATCGTGCCGATCGGAAGATCGAGAATCTCCGCCGCCTGTTTATACGCCACGCCCTCG
>JBGPNG010000108.1:0-6053 GCA_041487395.1 Dongiaceae bacterium | reverse complement strand
GGGCTGCCGCTTTCATGCCGACGGCGATTTCGGGGAAGGAGACCGCGATGGATCGCCGTTCGGTCGGCAAATCGGGCCTGCAGGTTTCCGTCGTCGGGCTGGGCTGCAACAATTTCGGCGGGCGCATCGATCTGGAAGCGACGCGCAAGGTGGTGCACAAGGCGCTCGATCTCGGCATCACGCTGTTCGACACCGCCGACATGTATGGCAATGAGGGCGGCTCGGAAGAATATCTCGGCCAGACGCTGGGCGACCGGCGCAAGGATATCGTATTGGCGACCAAATTCGGCTGGGACATGGACAAGGCCGGCCTGCTGAAGGGCGCGTCGCGGCGCTACGTCATGTCGGCGATCGAGGCCAGTCTGCGCCGTCTCAAGACCGATTGGATCGATCTCTATCAGCTCCATCTTCCCGATCCGCTGACGCCGATCGAGGAGACGCTGCGCTGTCTCGACGATCTGATCCGCCAGGGAAAGGTCCGCTATATCGGCTGCTCCAATCTGCCGGCCTGGCAGGTGGTCGAGGCGCAATGGATCTCGCGCCAGCTCGGCCTCGACGCCTTTATTTCCTGCCAGGACGAATACAGCCTGGTCAAACGCGATCTGGAGAGCGAGCTCCAGCCGGCCATGCAGGCCCATGGGCTGGGGTTGCTGCCTTTCTTCCCGCTGGCGAGCGGCTTGCTGACCGGCAAATACAAGCACGACGCCCCGCTGCCCGAGGGAACGCGGCTTGCCAATACAAAGCGCCTGGCGGAACGCTATGCCACCGAGGCCAATTGGACCATCGTCGAAAACCTTCGGGCCTTCTGCGAAAAGCGCGGGCGCAGCCTGCTGGAACTCGCGTTTTCCTGGTTGCTGGCGCGCCCGCCGGTTTGCAGCGTGATCGCCGGCGCCACCAAGCCCGAGCAGCTGGAGCAGAACGTCAAGGCCGCCGGCTGGATGCTGACGAGCGCGGAGATGACCGAGATCGATCGGCTGACCTTGCCCCCGCCTAACTCGCGATGAAGCCGATCTTGCGGTGGCTGCCGTCGCAGAACGGCTTGTTGGCCGAAGCCCCGCAGCGGCAGAGATAGGCCTCCATGACGCGCTTCACCGTGCGTCCGGTCCCGGAAACGATTTCCAGCGCGCCTTCCAGCTTCAGCGGACCATTGGGCTGCGGCGAGACCTTGAGTTCGCCGTCCCGCTTTTGCAGGGCGGGCGTGTCTTGCGTCTTGGGCTCGCCCGTGGCCTGGAAGCCTGCGGCCGAATGACTGCCATCGCAGAACGGCTTGCGCTTCGATTGCCCGCAGCGGCACAGGGTGGCGCGAAAGCCGCCCGCTTGCCCCGAGATCGCCAGCGATCCGTGAACCGCCAAGGGCCCGTTCTCTCGAACGCGCAGCGTATTGACCATCGGCGCGGTCTCGTTTTCGCCGCCGTCCAGCCGCTCGACGGTGATCGCACCCGAGGGGCAGTTGAGCGCAAGCCCGACCAGGGCTTCCGAGGTGGCATTGTCCGGCTTGATCCAGTCGCCTTGCACATTCGGCACGAAGACGTCGGGCCGATCAAGAACGCAGTGGCGCGAGTGGATGCATTTGGCTCCGTCGAAGCGGATGATAGCCTTCCTGCCGCGGACTTCTTCGACGCCATTGGACATCGGAGCCTCCATTTTTCCTCGATCGCGAGAATACCGGAACGGGGTAGGCAGGTCGAGGCAATCGGCCCGGGTGCCGGGTCAGTTTGATGGTCTCATCCTGCGACGGGCTCAGGATGAGGACAAAACAAAGACCTCATGGTGAGCTTGTCGAACTCTGAGGGCAAATTGGCCCACCACCTCGGCCCGGGTGCCGTGGTGCGCCAGCCGGATATGGGCTAACCTGCGGGCATGCGAACCTGCGGACCGCGGGTCGATTTTCAGGCGCGAAAGGCGAGATCGATGGCGTTCGAAGACATCAAGGTGAAGATATCGCTGCTGCTGGCCGAGATGGAAAACCGGCCGGAAGACAAACATGAGCTTTATCTGCAGCTGCGGGAACGCTTGAACGAGATGCGGGTCACGGGCATGCCATTGCCCGATGATCTCCTGAAGCTCGAAAGGACCTTGGAAGAGGAATTCTCGGGCAAGCCCGGGGGCTAGATTTCGCCGACGGAAGCCGCGCCCTAGGCCGATCCGGCGCCCCGCCCCGTTTCTACAGCGCGAATGGATTGAAACGAACGCCGCGGTCGTAGACGTCGATGCCCTCGCGGCGCTTCAGGAACCCGACCATGGCGTAAGTGAGCGGGGTCGCCAGCGCTTCATAGGCCGACTTCACCAGCCATTGGGTCACGATCGTGCCGAGGAGGATGGTCGTCGGCATGATCCCGGAAAAGGCGATGGAGATGAAGACGGCCGAATCGAGGCCCTGGCCGACGAGCGTCGAGCCGATGGCGCGCAGCCAGAGATGCCTGCCCGCCATCGCCACTTTGAGCCGCGACATGATGATCGTATTGGCGAACTCACCCACTAGATAAGCCAGGAAAGATGCCGCCAGGATGCGCGGCGCGGCACCGAGAATCTTGTCGTAGGCCGCCTGATCCGGCCAGAAACCCGCCGCGGGCAGAAGGGCGCCCACATAGATCGCCAGGACCGCCAGCAGATTGCAGAAAAAGCCCAGCCAGATCATGCGCCGCGCCGCGCGATAGCCATACACTTCGGTCAATACATCGGCTAAGAGGTAGCTCACCGGAAAGATCACGATGGCCGCCGGCAGGATCAGGCCGCCCAGCATGACCAGCTTGACGGCGATGACGTTCGACACCACCAGGCAGGTCACGAAGATCGTCGCCACGGCAACGAAAAAAAATGAATAGCGGGATTCGGCCTCAGCCATTGTTCTTTCCTTAACTTGCGCAGTCGATCCGCGGGCCCATCGGCCGCGCCGGGCGTTGCTGCGGCATGCCGGTCCGATTGTCAATATGGACGTTCCGCCACCGAACTCTCGAGACCTTCGCCCTTGACCCTGAAACTCGCCGATTTCGACTTCGAATTGCCGGCCGCGCGAATCGCCCGCCACCCGGCAAGCCCGCGGGATTCGGCGCGGCTGTTGGTCGTTTCTTCGGCGATCGAGGACCGCCTGGTGCGCGATCTTCCGGATCTGCTGCGCACCGGCGATTTGATGATCTGCAACGATACCAAGGTCATTCCCGCCCAATTGTCCGGCCGGCGCGAGGCTCGCGCCGGTGGAAGCGAGGCCAAGATCGAGGTGACTTTGCACAAGCGCGCCCGGCACAAGCCCGCCAGACCCGATCTCTGGCAGGCCTTCGCCAAACCGGCCAGACGTCTGTCGCCCGGGGATCGCATCCGCTTCGGCGACGATTTCTCCGCCGAGGTCATGGCCAAGGCCGCCGAGGGCGAATTGACCTTGCGTTTCGATGTCGAGGGACCGGCGCTGTGCGAGGCGCTGCAACGCCACGGACTGATGCCGCTACCCCCCTATATCCGCAAGCTTCGCGCGCCGGAGCCGCGGGATGCGATCGACTATCAGACCGTCTATGCCCGGCGCGAGGGGGCGGTGGCGGCACCCACGGCCGGACTTCACTTCACGCCCGATCTGCTCGCAGCTTTGGCGGCCCGCGGCATCGAGTGCGCCCATTTGACGCTTCACGTCGGCGCCGGCACTTTCCTGCCCGTGAAGACGGAGCGCATCGAGGACCACCGCATGCATGCCGAGTTCGGGGAGATTTCAGCGAGCACGGCGGCAACCGTCAACCGCGCCCGCGCCCAGGGGCGACGCCTGATCGCCGTCGGGACCACATCCCTTCGCCTGCTCGAGGCTGCGGCGGACGATCGCGGACAGGCCCGTGAATTTTCCGGCGAGACCGATATCTTCATCACGCCAGGCTATCGCTTCAAGACCGCCGATCTGCTGATGACCAATTTTCACCTGCCGAAATCGACGTTGTTCATGCTCGTGGCCGCCTTTGCCGGCTTCGAGCGCATGAAGGCGGCCTATGCCCATGCGATCGACCAGGGCTATCGCTTTTTCTCCTACGGCGATGCCACGCTTCTGGAGCGGGCACCGTGAGCGAGAGCTGTTTCGAGCTTCTGGCCGGCGACGGCAAGGCGCGCCGCGGGCGCCTCAAGACGGCCCATGGCGTGGTGAACACGCCTGCCTTCATACCGGTGGGAACGGCGGGCACGGTCAAGGCCATGCTGCCGGAATCGGTGGCGGCGACAGGGGCCGAGATCCTGCTGGGCAACACCTATCATCTGATGCTGCGGCCTGGTGCCGAGCGTGTGGCGGCCCTTGGCGGCTTGCACAAATTCATGAACTGGCCCGGGCCGATCCTGACCGATTCCGGCGGCTTCCAGGTCATGAGCCTCTCGGAGCTGCGCAAGATCGGCGAACCGGGAGTGGAATTCCGTTCTCATCTCGATGGCGGCAAGCATCTGCTGACGCCGGAACTAAGCGTCGAAATCCAGGATCAGCTCGATGCCGACATCACCATGTGCTTCGACGAATGCACCCCCTTCCCCGCCACGCCCGAGCAGGCGGCGCAGTCGATGCGGCTTTCCATGCGCTGGGCCCGGCGCTGCCGCACCGCTTTCCGCGCGCGGCCGGGCTATCTGCTGTTCGGCATCATGCAGGGCGGATTCTATCAAGATCTGCGACGGGAATCGGCCGAGGCGCTGACGGCCATCGGCTTCGAGGGCTACGCCATCGGGGGGCTCGCCATCGGCGAGGGCCAGACGGCGATGTTCCGCATTCTCGATTTCGCGCCCGACCTGCTGCCCCCCGACCGGCCGCGCTACCTCATGGGCGTGGGCCGGCCGGAGGATATCGTGGGCGCCGTCCTCCGCGGCATCGACATGTTCGATTGCGTCATGCCCACGCGCTCGGGCCGCACCGGCCTTGCCTTCACCCGCTTCGGCGAACTCAACATGCGCAATGCCCGGCATGCCGAGGACGGGCGGCCGATCGACCCGCAATGCCTGTGCCCGGCCTGCCGCGGCCATGGGCGGGGCTATATCCATCATCTGGTCAAATCGCGGGAGATCCTGGGCTCCATGCTGTTGACCTGGCACAACCTGCATTACTATCAGGAGCTGATGCTGGGATTGCGCGGCGCCATCGAAGGCGGCAGGCTTGCCGACTTCATCGCCGGCTTCGAGGTCGAGCGCGCGCGGGGCGAACCGGCGGCCTGATTGCCGGCAACATCTGAAGGGCGGCATCAGCCGAGACCTGCATGGCCGACAAGAGATACGCGGGCCTGACCCAACTGGGCGCCAAAACGCGGCTGCCGAAATCGCCCGACAAGGCGGTGCTGGAGCGCGTCGCGAATCCGCATGGCAGCGAGAACTATCTGGTGCGTTTCGTTCAGCCGGAATTCACATCGCTTTGCCCGATCACCGGCCAGCCCGATTTCGCCCATCTCGTGATCGACTACGTTCCCGACCGATGGCTGGTGGAATCGAAATCCCTGAAGCTCTATTTTGCCTCGTTCCGCAATCACGGCGCCTTCCACGAGGCCTGCACGCTGGATATCGCCAAAAAGCTGATCGATCGGCTGGCGCCGCGCTGGCTGCGCATCGGCGGTTATTGGTATCCGCGCGGCGGCATGCCCATCGACGTATTCTTTCAAACCGGGGCACCACCCGATGGTCTCTGGGTTCCGGCCCAGGACGTGGCGCCCTATCGCGGGCGCGGCTGAAGCGCATGTCGCATCCCTCGACAGTTCGGCGCCAGACGATCCGCGCGCAAGCGATGGCCGTGGGCTTCGATGCCGTCGGTTTCGCGAGCGCCGAGTTGGCGGCGGCGGCGAAGCAGGGCCTCGCGGGATTCCTTGCCCGGGGCTACCACGGCGACATGGGCTGGTTCGCCGACAAGGCCGAGCGGCGCGCCGATCCCAAGGTGCTGTGGCCCGTGGCGCGTTCGGTGATCGTCCTCGGCCTGAATTACGGGCCGGCGGAGGATCCGCTGTCGCCGAGGCTGCGCCCGAGCGACGGCGATATTTCCGTCTATGCCCGCAACCGGGATTATCACGACGCGATCAAGAAAAAGCTGAAGGCGCTGGGCCGCTGGATGGCCGAGAGGTTCG
>JBGPNG010000107.1:0-6057 GCA_041487395.1 Dongiaceae bacterium | reverse complement strand
CTATCGCGCAATGTCGCCGGTGTCCGCACCGCCAGATGTTCGGCTTGCGCCAGGGCCTGGACGGGCGATGGCTGCGGCTTCTGTCCCCGGTCGGCGCGGCGCGGGGGCTGGCTATAGACGACAACCACGTCATGGCCGGCGGCAATCAGGGCCGCAAGGGAGCTTCGCGCGAAATCGGGCGTGCCCATGAAGGCGAGGCGCAGGCGAGCCATGGCGCCCCGCACCGCCTATACGGCGACCGCGGTGGATTTCTTCGCCTTCAACAGCTTGCGCAGGATGATGTTGCGCTTGAGGGCTGTCAGATGGTCGACGAACAGGATGCCGTCCAGATGATCCATCTCATGCTGGATGCATGTGGCAAGCAGGTCCTCGGCGGCGATTTCGCGAATCTCGTTCTCATAGTCGAGATAGCGCACCCGGATCGCCCGCGGCCGCACGACATCGGCGTAATGCTCCGGCAGGGATAGGCAGCCTTCGTTGAAGATCGCGTCTTCGTCGGAAACCCAGACCAGTTCCGGATTGGCCATCTTGATCGGCGCCGGCGGCTCCTCGCCCTTGGCGATGTCGAGCACGATGACGCGCTGGGCAACGCCGACCTGAGGCGCGGCAAGCCCGATGCCGGGGGCGACATACATGGTCTCCAGCATGTCGTCCATCAGCCGGGCAACCTTGGCGTCGACGCGGGCGACCGGCTTGCATTTAACTTTGAGGCGCGGATCGGGCGCCACGATGATGTCGAGCTTGGCCATGACCGGATTACCTATGGCTTGGTTCCGGCCCCGTCAATAGGATGGCGCGCATGGATCCCCTCTTGCCGGTTCTGCTCGTTATCGGGCTCGTCGCGGCCCTGCTGGCTTTTCTGCTGCTGCGCCGGGGTGCGGCCGGCGGGAACCTCGGCCAGATCGCCGGCCGGCTCGATCAGATGGCGCAGAGTCAGGCGGCCCAGCAGGCCGCACTCGATGCCCGCCTGCAGGCCCAGGAGCGCAATCTGGCCCGTGCCGTCGAGGAGCGGCTCAGCGACCTCAACAAGCGGATCGGCGACCGGCTGCAGGAATCGGCCGAAAAGGCCGGCAAATCCTTGACCGATCTGGCGACCCGGCTCGCCGTCATCGATCGCGCCCAGGCGAACATCATGGAACTGTCCGGGCAGGTCGTCGGGCTGCAGAACATCCTCTCGAACAAGCAGGCGCGCGGCGCCTTCGGCGAAATCCAGCTTAAGGATCTGGTCAGCGAGATCCTGGCGCCCGGCAGTTATGAGTTTCAGGCCAAGGTCGGCAATGGCAGGGCCGATTGCCTGCTGAAATTGCCCCATCCGCCGGGACCGATCGCCATCGACGCCAAATTCCCGCTGGAGAGCTATCGCGCGCTGCGCACGGCCGAGACGGAGGCCGAGCGCGTTGCCGCCGGCCGCGCCTTCGACCAGGCCCTGCGCAAGCATGTGAAGGATATCCGCGATCGCTATATCGTCGCCGGCGAAACGGCGGAATCGGCGCTCATGTTTCTGCCCAGCGAGGCGGTCTATGCCGAGCTCTACGCGAACTTTCCCAATGTGGTGGAGGAGAGTTTTCGCGCCCGGGTGTGGATCGTCTCGCCGACGACGATGATGGCGCTCCTCAACACGGTGCGAGCCGTGCTGCGCGATGTCGAAATGCGCAAGGAAGCCGGCCTCATCAAGATCGAGGTCGACAAGATGCTGGAAGATGTCCGCCGTTTGGGCGATCGCACGGGAAAACTGGGGCGGCATTTCGATCAGGCGCGCGAGGATATCGACGAGATTCGCAGATCGACCGAAGGCATCGCGCGCCGCGGCGAAAAAATTCGCGCCGTCGACCTGGGCGAGAACAAAGTCGAGCTGCTTTCGCCTGTGGCGGCCGGCACTTCACAGCCCGCCTCCGAGTGACCATATTGAGCAACGGCCGTTTGGATCAATACGAAGGGAAGTGAAATGGCGGGGGGAAGTATTGTTGCGATTGCCCTGG
This sequence comes from Dongiaceae bacterium, assembly GCA_041487395.1. Taxonomy (GTDB): domain Bacteria; phylum Pseudomonadota; class Alphaproteobacteria; order Dongiales; family Dongiaceae; genus DASXQK01. The sequence goes on along the minus strand of JBGPNG010000107.1, from coordinate 4,078 downwards.
TTGTCGTGACCGTTTTGGCGATCGCCATGAGCGTGCGCTCGGTGGCCCAGGGCATGGAATACACGGTGGAGCGGTTCGGGCGCTACACCCATACGATGCGTCCGGGGCTCAATCTGATCGTGCCTTTCATCGATCGCATCGGCGCCAAGATGAACATGATGGAGCAGGTGCTCGACGTACCCAGTCAGGAAGTGATCACCAAGGACAACGCCATGGTCACCGTCGATGGCGTCGTCTTCTATCAGGTGCTCGACGCGGCGAAGGCCGCCTATGAGGTGAGCCGGCTGGAGTACGCCATCGGCAAATTGACGATGACCAACGTGCGCACGGTCATGGGCTCGATGGATTTGGACGAGCTGCTGTCCCAGCGCGACAAGATCAACCACCAGCTCCTGAAGGTGGTCGATGACGCCACCTCGCCCTGGGGCATCAAGGTGACCCGCATCGAGATCAAGGACATTGCCCCGCCGAAGGATCTGGTCGAGTCCATGGGCCGCCAGATGAAGGCCGAACGCGACAAACGCGCCGCCATTCTCGAAGCCGAGGGCCTGCGCCAGGCGGCGATCCTGAAGGCCGAAGGCGAGAAGCGGGCCGTGATCCTTCAGGCCGAAGGCCAGAAGGAGGCGGCCTTCCGCGCCGCCGAAGCCCGCGAACGCTCCGCCGAAGCCGAGGCCAAGGCCACCACGGCTGTCTCCGACGCCATCGCCAAGGGCAGCGTCCAGGCCATCAACTATTTCGTCGCTCAGAAATACATCGATGCGCTGCAGAAGATCGCCTCGGCCCCCAATCAGAAGCTGATCTTGATGCCGCTGGAAGCCGCCGGCGTTATCGGCGCCATCGGCGGGGTGGCGGAACTCGTCCGCCAGGCGATGGGCCCGCAAACGGGCGGCCGGACCGGTCCTTGGGAGCAGAAGAGCTGAGAGGCGTCAAATGCTCGATTTCCTAGCCGATTTGCAGTTCTGGCATTGGTGGATCCTGGCGGCGGTGTTGGCCGGGATCGAGGCGCTGGCCCCGGGCATGTTCTTCATCTGGTTCGGCGCGGCGGCGGGGCTTGTCGGACTGGCCGCACTCGTCGTGCCGGGGCTCGGATGGGAATGGGAAGCCGTGCTGTTCGTCCTGCTGGCAGCAGCGGCGGTCTTCGTCGGCCGGCGTTTCCTGCGCCGTCGCGCGCCCGAGACCGATGACCCGGCGCTGAACCGCCGGGGCGAGCGCTATATCGGCCGGCGGTTCACCGTGGAAACCCCGATCGTCAACGGTCGCGGCAGTCTCAAGGTCGACGACGGCGTCTGGCGCGCGAGCGGACCCGACATGCCGGCCGGCCGACAGGTGAAAGTGGTCGGCATCGAAGGCTCGATTCTCAAGGTCGAAGCCGCCGATTAGGTGTTTCCGGTACCAGGCAAATTCCTGGGCCGTAAGACCGACCGACGGTTTCCGTTGTTAGGGCAAGAGCGGACTCAGCGCGGACGTGCTGCTGCGGCGAGTTTGACACCAAGCAGACCTTAGTGCCGAAACCCCTGACCACGGCTTGGCCTGCGGAATGCCCAGCGATTGCCGTGCGGTTGTTCAGAAATGGCACCCCATCCGGCTTCGCTTTGCCCAACCCCGGACCGACAATTATCGAGACGCCGTTTTAGGCATAGGATTTATCGGATTGATGGGGGAGCCCGGAGCAACCCCCGGCTTTGACGGCCATGCGTCACCGACTGATTGCATCAATCCCAGTCATTGGTCTCGCTCCCGGTTTGGCCGGGCGCCAAGGAATGTGTGACCATGATACTGGGAATTGTCTTGAGCTGGCGTTGCTGTCGGCCCCTATTTGGGTCCCTATCGTTGTTGTGGCCAGTGCAATACGTGAGCCAAGCCCGCAGCCGTCCACGGCTACAGCCGCGCCCCACGATACCCCGGATGAGAGATCGTACCGACTAGCGGCCGAGAAGGGCGATGCTCAAGCACAATGCAACCTCGGTCTCCTGTATTCTCAAAGGAACATCCCCCAGGACGACATAGTTGCGGATATGTGGTTCGCCCTCGCTGCTACCGGTGGCAACCACGATGCTGCGAGAGATCGTGGCTTGATTGAAAAGCGAATGACCCCCGCACAGATCGCAGAAGTCAAAAAGCTCGCCAGCGAATGGAAGCCGGTAGGCGCGAGAATCACAGCGCCGCCCGAAGCCTCGACAACACCGACTACCGGTGTCAGCCCGCCGACCGCACCTACTTTGACGGGGCCTGCGTCATCGCATCCTCGAATTGGCCCGGTGTAATGTCGAACTTCCGCAGTTGGCACTTCTCGGAAGTGCTGCCCGGCGGGAATGACAGCTGCTTTCGAATCTAAAGCGGTCTCTCACAAGGCACCAAAACCTCCGACCGCGGTTTGCTCGGCTTATTTTGTGGAATGGCCCACAAACGCGCTGCGGAGAGTCAGGATTCCCGAGGGGCGTTTTCGGCTAGATGGCCAATGACGGCGCAGCGCGATTCCTGAGTCACCGGGCGAAGCGGGAATGGCATCCCATCCGCGTTCGCTTTGCCCGTTCCCGAACCGACAATTGTCGAGCCGTCGTTTTAGGCATACGGTTTATTAGATCGAGGGGGGAGCCCGGAGCAACTCCGGGCTTTTATGCCCATGCGTGATCGATTGATTGCCGCAGTCTATGTCTTAGCTCTCGTGTTTGGTTTGACCGGCTGCGCTGAAACCAAATTCGTGCCCCCGTCCGCGGAGGTACGACAACATCTCGGCAAGATAGCAGTCGTCGCGATGCCGACTCAATCGACACCCACCGTCGATAAACCTGTCAGCGGTACCGGCTCCGGGGCGCTGGCAGGCGCCGGTGAGGCCGCGGTTGGTGGTTTGGGCATCGGGGCCGAAGGGTGCCGTGGCGGTGCATATGCCTGCGTCTTTGGATTGGCGCTCGGAACTGCGGTTGCGATCGTAGGTGCCCCTATCGGTGCGGTCGTGGGCGCGATAAACGCACACTCCGATGAAGAAGTTCGCGCCGCGGACGCGAATTTGCGGGCGGCCCTTGGCGACGTTAATGCGGGCGAAGAGCTTCGAAATCGCGTCGCCGCCGCTGCGAAAGCCAGGACCCCCTATGATCTGACTGCGCCCCAAGTGACAACAGCCAAGGAACCCGACCGCAATCTGATCGCAGACGGAATCAACAGCACGCTGGAAATTACGATCACGAATTTTTACCTGACTTCCGCCGGCAAAATCGATCCTGACGTCACCCTGGCCATCGTTGCCGAAGTTCGCTTGAGACATGTGGCGGACGGATTGGAGATTTATCGGCGAAAATGGGCCTATGTTGGCGCGCCGAAGAACTATTTTCAGATGGCTTCCGGACACGCGGCCGTGCTTCGCGCAGAAATACAGAGCGGCCTCGACAGGCTCGCCGATCGTATTGTCACCGACCTGTTCATTTCAAATTCACCGGAGCGACGGGAAGCTTCGCCGCGCCCGGGCACCGTGCTGACGATTGAGGCGCCGACGCTCCAGAAATCTTCCCCGGTTCAAAATCCGCCAGGCTCACCCCTTGCATCGTCGACCAAAGCGGCACCATCGAGCGGACCGGTAGATGTGCCCTTCAAAATTGACATCGGCACTCAGATTATCGAGGGAGTTGGCAAGCTGGAGAAGGGGCATCTCACCGGGCAAGCCAGCCTCGGGGGTAGGCCGATCACTGTTAGCGGCGACATGCAGGGGAATGATTTAGCGATAGAGGTCGACGGAGCAATGATTTCCCCGGCGGCGGCTGCAAACGGAATTTACTATTGCTCCGCGAGTGCTACAAGAAGGGCTGCGGCAGGCGAAGTCGCCATTCCAATGAACGCGACGTGTGGAACGGATAACAGACAGGTGACGATTTACTTGGACTTGCCGGCGGCAGGTGCGCAATAGGCGCGAGGAAACTGTCCCGGCCTTCGGCCGCGGCGATCGAAGCATGGAGCGTGCCGTGTTCGACCACGTTAACAACGGGCCCGAGAATTGGGGATCGGCGATGCGCGCGCCGAGTTCAACCGAGCCAATGTCGAACCGATCGAGGATGGTCCAATGAAGGCCGTCGCAGTTCTCTGTGTG
>JBGPNG010000106.1:0-6151 GCA_041487395.1 Dongiaceae bacterium | reverse complement strand
TACGAGGCGGTGCTGACCCATGGCTTCGTGCTCGACGAGCAGGGCCGCAAGATGTCCAAGTCGCTCGGCAATGTCGTCGCCCCCCAGGATGTGATGAAGCAATACGGCGCCGACATCCTGCGCATCTGGGTCGTGGCCTCGGATTATTCCGACGATCTCCGGATCGGGCCCGAGACCTTGAAGCATCATGCCGAGGCCTATCGCCGGCTGCGCAACACGTTGCGCTATGTGCTGGGGGCGCTCGACGGCTTCAGCGAGAAGGAGCGCCTGCCCGAGCGCGATATGCCGGCGCTCGAGCACTGGGTATTGCACCGCTTATTGGAAGTGGACGGCGAAATCCGCCGCGATATCGAAACCTATGACTTCCACAATCTTTTCACGACGCTGCATAATTTCTGCGCCGTCGATCTTTCCGCCTTCTACTTCGATCTGCGCAAGGACGCGCTCTACTGCGACCGGCCGGACAGCTCGCGCCGGCGCGCCTGCCGCACCGTGCTCGACCAGCTTTTCTCTTGCCTCACCGCCTGGCTGGCGCCAATCTGCTGTTTCACCGCCGAGGAAGCCTGGTGGGCGCGCGCTGGCGGGCCGGAGGAGAGCGTGCATCTGCGCGTCTTCCCCCATCTGCCCACGGCTTGGCGCGACGAGGCGCTGGCCCGGCGCTGGGATCGGTTGCGCGATCTGCGCCGGGTCGTCACCGGGGCGATCGAGCTGGAGCGCGCAGCCAAGCGCATCGGCTCCTCGCTGCAAGCCCATCCCACCGTCTATGCCCCGGCTGCCTATGCGCAAGCGCTGGCCGGCCTCGATCTTGCCGAGCTCGCCATCACTTCGGCCGCGACGCTCATCGTGGCACCGGCACCGGAAGGGGCGTTCAGTCTGCCGGACGTGGCCGATGTGGGGGTGCTGGTTGCCCCGGCGGAGGGCGAGAAATGCGAGCGCTGCTGGCGCGTGCTGCCGGAAGTGGCGATGCCTCAAGCCCATGGGCTCTGCCGGCGCTGTGCCGAGGTCGTGCGATGACGCCGGCAAGACGGCTTGGCATCGGTGCCGCGGTCCTGGTCATCCTTCTCGACCAGATCAGCAAGCCGCTGATGCGCGACTGGCTCGCCGATACTGACATATCCGTGACATCCTTTTTCAATCTGGTGAGCGCCTGGAACAAGGGCGTGGGGTTCAGCCTGCTGACCCTGACACTGCCGAGCGGGCCCTACATTCTCTCGGCACTCGCGCTGGCGATTTCAACCGGGCTTCTGATCTGGCTCTTGCGGACCCAGCGCAACCTCCCGGCCCTGGCCCTCGGCCTGGTCATCGGCGGCGCCTTGGGCAATGTCATCGACCGGCTTCGCCAGGGCGCGGTCTTCGATTTCGTCGATGTCCATATCGGCGGCTATCATTGGCCTGCCTTCAATTTGGCGGATTCGGCGCTCTCCATAGGGGTGGTGCTGCTCGTCATCGATGGGTTGTTTGACGGCGGCGGAAAGAGTAAGAATCCGGCCCATCGGGGGGCGAATGAAAGTTGACAGGGGTAGCATGAAGCTCCAGGCCCTGATTTTGATTCTGGCGGCGGGCGCCGTCATGTCCGGCTGCGAATCCGCCAAACAGGCCATCGGGCTGGGGAAACATCCGCCCGACGAATTCCAGGTGGTCTCCCATCCCCCGCTGAGCCTGCCGCCCGACTACAACCTGCCGCCGCCGCAGCCGGGCGCGCCACGGCCGCAGGAAGGCACGACGACCGCCCAGGCCGAGAACGCCATCCTGGCCAATTCCGCCGCCGGCGGCGCAGGCGCGCAACCGGCGGTCGATCAATCCTCGGGCGAACAGGCGCTGCTGCAGAGCGCCGGGGCCACGGGCACGGCCATCGATCCGAATATCCGCGCGACCGTGGACCAGGAGGCGAGCGCCGAGACCGCGGCGAGCAAGAGCCTGATCGACAGGCTGGTCTTCTGGCGCGAGCCGGAGCCGTCGGGCACCGTCGTCGATCCGACGCTGGAGCAGCAGCGTATCCAGCAGAATGCGGCTCTCGGCCAGCCGATCACCACCGGCGCGACGCCGACCATCAAGCGGCGCAAGAAGGCCTTGCTCGAGGGCATATTCTAAGCAGGGATTCGTTGAACGGGCCACGCTTCTCCGTCTTGCCCGGGCCTGCCGAAGGCCGTGACCCGTGCATCCACTGGAAAGAGCAGGCTTGCGAATTGTGGCTCAATCAAGTGAAATCTGCTTGGTTTGCCTGACCATGAGCCACGTCAATCGCCCGGGTTGGCCGCGGCGCTTCGCCGCGTTGGCACTCCTTCTTGTCGGCGCATCCATCGCCGCGGCGCCCGCGCGGGCAGAGCTTTTCGCCGCCGAGAGTTTCACCCTTGCCAACGGCCTGCAGGTCGTGGTGATCGAAAATCACCGCAGCCCTGTCGTTGCCCAGATGATCTTCTATCGCGCCGGCGGCGCCGATGCGCCCGCCGGCAAATCAGGCATCGCCCATTTCCTCGAGCATCTCATGTTCAAGGGCACGCCCAGCGTGCCGGACGGCGATTTCTCGCGCCGCATCTCGCGCCTCGGCGGCGCCGACAACGCCTATACCACCCAGGACTACACCGCCTTCTATCAGACGATCGCCCGCCAGCATCTGGCGACGATCATGCAGATGGAGGCGGACCGCATGACCCATCTGATCCTGCGCGACAGCGAGGTGTTGTCCGAGCGCGATGTCATCATCGAGGAGCGCCGCCAGCGGGTCGACGACGACCCGGCCGGCAGGTTGGACGAAATGATGCAGGCAACATTGTTCGTCAACCATCCCTATCGTCTGCCGGTCCTGGGTTGGGAGCATGAGATGCATGGCCTCGAGCGGGCCGACGCGCTTGCGTTCTATCGCCGCTGGTATGCGCCCAACAACGCCGTGCTGGTGATCGCCGGCGACGCCACGGCGGCGGAGGTGAAGGCGCTCGCCGCGAACAGTTATGGCCTGATCGCCGCCCGACCGGTACCGCCCCGCCAGCGTCTGCGCGAACCGCCCGCCTATGCCCAGCGTCGCCTGATCCTGCGCGATCCGAGCGTTCAGCAAGCCACATGGCAGCGAATCTATCTGGCACCCACGGAGCGCGACAAGCCGGCGGGGCAATCCGCAGCCCTGGATGTCCTGGCGGAGATTCTCGCCGGCGGGCCGACCAGCCGGCTCTATCGCCATCTCGTTGTCGAGCAACGTCTGGCGGTGGATGTGAGCGCTTCCTACGACGGCCTGGCGCTCGACTACGGGCAGTTCACTCTTTCGGCGGCCCCGCCTTTTGGTGGCGATACCGACAAGGTCGAACGCGCCATCGATGACGAAATTTCCATTTTGCTGACCAAGGGTGTGAGCGAGAGCGAACTCTCCGATGCCAAGGCCCGTCTCGCTGCCGCGGCGGTCAAGGCGCGCGACAGTCTGCGCGGGCCCGCGGAGATCGTCGGCACGAACCTGGTCATCGGCAATTCCCTTGCCGATATCCAGACCTGGCCCGAGCGCATCGCCGTGGTCGGCGCCGATGACGTGCAGCGAGCAGCGTTTGCCGTGCTGCGGCCTCCGGCAAGCAGCGTGACGGGAATTCTTCTGCCCGAGCATGTCGACGGTATCGCGGCACAGCCAGCCGAAGGGCCCGGCGCGGGGTTGCCGGGGGGAGCGACGCCATGAACCGGTCATTCGCGACGATCGCCTTCGCCGCCTTGGCTTGGCTCGGCCTTTGCGCGCCGGCGGCCGCGATGGAACGCGTCATCAGCCCTGGCGGGATCGAAGCCTGGCTGATCGAGGATCACAGCAATCCGCTGATTTCGCTCGCGATCGGCTTTCATGGCGGATCGGCTCTCGACCCCGTCGGCAAAGAAGGTCTCGCCTATCTCGCCTCGGGCCTGCTCGACGAGGGCGCCGGCAATCTCGATTCCGCCGCGTTTCAGGCGAAGCTCGCCGATCTCGCCATCGATTTCAACTTCGAGGCGGATGACGACAGCTTTGTCGGGCGCATGCGCACGCTGACCGGCCATCGCGACGAGGCCTTCGACCTTCTCCACTTGGCCTTGACCAGGCCGCGCATCGACGCCGCCCCCCTCGACCGCGTGCGCAATCAAGTGCTCTCGATCATCGCCGCCGAGGCGGGCGATCCCGGAAGCATTGCCGGACAGGCATGGCTCCGCCTGATGCTGGACGGCCATCCTTACAGCCGGCCGCTGAAGGGCGATGCCAAAACCCTGGCGGCGATCACGGCCCGGGATTTGCGCGAGTTCGCCGCCAAGCGATTCGGGCGCGACCAGATGCGCATCGCCGTGGTCGGCGACATCTCCGCAGCCGAGCTGGGCTTGCTGCTCGACCGCAGTTTCCGCGATCTGCCGGCCAAGGCCGCTTCCATCGCGCTCCCCGAAGTGGGCCCGCCGGCCAAGGGCGGCATCGCCGTGATCGCACGCGACCTCGATCAGAGCATCGTGCTGTTCGGCCATGCCGGCATCAAGCGCGACGACCCGGACTTCTACGCCGCCGCCTTGCTCGACGACATCGAGGGGGGCGGCAATTTCGCCTCGCGCCTGCAGCGCAGCCTGAGGGAAAAGCGCGGCCTGGTCTATTCCATCGATACCGGTCTCGTCATGCTCGACCATGCGGCACTTCTCTCCGGCAGATTCGGCACCAAGAACGCCAGTGTCGCCCAGGCGATCCAGCTCGTGCGCGCCGATTGGCAGCGCATGCGGGATGCGGGTCCCACGGCGAGCGAGCTCGCCGATGCCAAGACGCATCTGATCGGCGAATACCCGTTGCGCTTCGACAGCACGCGCAAGGCGGCCGACTCGCTTCTCGGCATCGAACTTGCGGGCCTGCCCATGGACTATGTGGACAAGCGGGCTGGGCATTTCGATGCGGTGACGCTGGCCGATGCCAAGCGCGTCGCCAAACGCCTCTACGACGCCCAGGCCTTGCGCTTTCTCGTCCTCGGCCGGCCGGCCGGCGTGGCGGGGGATTTGGTCTCGCCACCGATCGATTGATCCATTGGGCTGACCCATGGGCACTCTGCACGTCGGAACTTGCTAGTCTGCGGCCATGGCGGAACGTCCCTCGTTCTGGTAGCGTTCTCGTCATGGCGATTCGCCTCCTTCCGCCCAATATCGTCAATCGCATCGCCGCCGGCGAGGTCGTCGAACGCCCGGCCTCCGCCGTCAAGGAATTGGTGGAAAACGCCATCGATGCCGGCGCGGGGCGCATCGATGTGACGTTGAAGGATGGCGGGCGGGCGCTGGTCCAGGTCGTCGACGACGGCATGGGCATGACGGCCGACGAACTTAGCCTCGCCGTCGAGCGCCATGCCACCTCCAAGCTGCCGGACGACGACCTCGCCCATATCGCCACGCTGGGATTCCGCGGCGAGGCATTGCCGTCCATGGGTGCCGTCGGACGCTTGACGATCATCAGCCGCAAGCGGTCGGCGACGAGCGCCTGGAAGCTCACGGTCGATGCCGGGGTCAAGAGCGTGCCCGAGCCGGCGGCGCTGACCGCCGGCACGCGGGTGGGACTCGCTGATCTTTTCTACGCGACGCCGGCGCGCCTCAAATTCCTGAAATCCCCGCGCAGCGAATTCGGCCATGCGCAGGACGCGGTGCAGCGCCTTGCCATGGCCCATCCGGAAATCGCCTTCAGCCTCAGCGATGGCGAGCGCGTCGTGCTGCGTTATGCAGCACCACCCGGCCTGGTGCAGGACGGCGCGGGCGCAAGGTTGGAGCGGCTCGCCGCCATCATGGGCCGTGAATTCGCCGACAACGCTTTACTCATCCTTGCCGAACGCGAGGGCGTCCGCCTCACCGGCTTCATCGGCCTGCCGACGCTGAACAAGGCGACGGCGGCCCAGCAATTCCTCTTCGTCAACGGCCGGCCGGTGCGCGACCGCCTGCTCCAGGGGGCCGTGCGCGGCGCCTATCAGGATTTCCTCGCCCGCGACCGCCATCCTCTGGTGGCGCTGTTCCTGGAGGTGCCGGCGGAGGATGTGGACGTGAACGTCCATCCGGCCAAGGCGGAAGTGCGCTTTCGCGATGCTGCCTTCATCCGGGGACTGATCGTCAGCGCGCTCAAGCATGCGCTGGCGGGGGCGGGACATCGCGCGTCGACCACCATTGCCGGTGCCGCGCTCTCTGCCTTCCGGCCGCAGCAGCCCAC
>JBGPNG010000105.1:0-6179 GCA_041487395.1 Dongiaceae bacterium | reverse complement strand
TAAGACAGGGCTCGACGCGGCCATCGACGACGGGGACGAGTTGTACGTCATGCAGGCTCTCTCCGGAGGCTGAGGCAATGACCGATCTGTTGCTCGCGGCGACCCGCAAGGGCCTGTTCGTGCTGGAGCGCCATGCTGCGAGTTGGAAAATTCGCGGCGACTTCTTCCTGGGTGATCCCGTGTCGCTTGCCGTTCAGGACCCGAGGAACGGTCGGCTCTATGCCGCTCTCAAGCTCGGCCATTTCGGGGTCAAGCTGCAAGCCTCGGACGATGGCGGTACCAATTGGCGCGAGATCGGTTGCCCGGCTTTCCCGAAGAGCGATGAAAAGGGCGCGCCAAGCGTGCTCGAGATTTGGGCGCTCGAAGCCGGCGCGGCCGAAGGAGCGCTTTGGGCAGGCAGCATCGGGGGCGGCTTATTTCGATCTGGCGACGGCGGCGATAGCTGGTCGCTGGTGGAATCGCTGTGGAACGAGCCCGAACGAAAGAATTGGTTTGGCGGCGGAAACGAGGCGCCGGGAATTCATTCGATTTGCGTCGATCCGCGCGATGCGCGGCATGTCACCTTGGCCGTGTCCTGCGGCGGGGTGTGGCAGACCGCGGATGACGGCGAGTCTTGGCGGGTGACGTCCAAGGGCTTGTATGCCGAATACATGCCCCCGGGCCGGCGCGAAGATCCCTCGATCCAGGATCCTCATCGCATGGTTCAGTGCCGAGATCGCCCCGAGGCTCTGTGGGTGCAGCATCACAATGGCGTCTTCCACTCCACCGACGGTGCCGAGACGTGGCGCGAAGTAACGGCAATTCGGCCGACGAAATTCGGCTTCGCCGTCGCGGTCCATCCGGCCGATCCGGATCGCGCCTGGTTCGTTCCGGCGATCAAGGATGAATGCCGCGTTCCGGCGCAAGGGGCTCTCGTCGTCGCGCGAACGGACGACGGCGGCAAAAGTTTCACGGAACTGCGCGAGGGATTGCCCCAACGCCATGCTTATGACTTGATCCTGCGCCACGCGCTGGCCATCGACGCGCCGGGCGAGTGGCTTGCATTCGGTTCCACCAGCGGCCATCTTTGGTTGTCGGGCGATCAGGGCGAGCACTGGTCCTTGGCGGCCGGCCATCTGCCGCCGATCTATGCCCTTCGCTTTGCCCGGCTGTGAGGGCATGTTAGTGTGCATCCGCCATGCCACGCGACCATAAAGAGCAGCGCCCCAACCGCCCCGCGCCCGAGCTGAAGGGCATCGGCCAATACCCGCGCCTGCGCCTTCGGCGCAACCGGGCGGAGGATTGGGTACGTCGTCTGGTGGCCGAAAATCGCCTTGCCGTGGAGGATCTGATCTGGCCGGTCTTTGTTCAAGAGGGGGCTGGCGCCAGGCAGGCCGTCGCCGCCATGCCCGGCGTCGATCGCCTGTCGATCGAGGCGCTGATCGATGCCGCAGGCGAGGCAGCCGCCCTTGGCATCCCCGCTATCGCGCTCTTTCCCGTCGTGCCGCCGAAGCAAAAGTCGGAAGCGGCCGAAGAAGCGTGGAATCCCGACAATCTTTGCAACCGCGCCATTCGCGCGGTGAAAAGCGCCGTCCCGGGTATCGGCATCATCTGCGACGTCGCCCTCGATCCCTACACCAGCCATGGCCATGACGGGCTGCTGGTCGAAGGGCGCATCCTGAACGACGCAACGATCGATATCCTTTGCCAGCAGGCTCTCGCCCAGGCGGCCGCCGGGGTCGACGTAATTGCACCCTCGGACATGATGGATGGCCGGATCGGACGTTTGCGCGACGCTCTCGATGCTGCCGGATATGACGATGTGCGCATCATGGCCTATGCGGCGAAATACGCGTCGGCCTTCTATGGCCCGTTCCGGGAAGCCGTCGGCTCTAAATCCGCGCTCGGCAAGGGCGACAAGCGTACCTACCAGATGGACCCGGCCAACGGCGACGAAGCCCTGCGCGAAGTCGCGCTCGATATCGGCGAAGGTGCCGACATGGTGATGGTGAAGCCGGGCCTGCCCTATCTCGACATCGTCTATCGGGTGAAACAGGCCTTCGGCGTTCCCACCTTCGCTTATCAAGTCAGCGGCGAATACGCCATGTTGAAGGCGGCAGCCGGGCACGGATGGCTCGATGGCGAGAGAGCCATCGTTGAAAGTCTGCTCGCCTTCAAGCGCGCCGGCGCCGACGGCGTGCTGAGCTATGCCGCCGTCGACGTAGCGCGCCGCTTGAAAGCCGGCTGAGATCTGCGTTCCGGTCGGCCGCCGGTCCCTTCCAGCTGGGTGGCATTTTCGATCCCGTTCAAATGAAGGAATTGATCACCGTCTTCGCTTCGGCGCCCAATCCCATGGCGCAAGGTTATGCCGAAGCCGATGGCTTGACGATCGATCTGGGCAAGCGGGCCGATACCGCGGCCTTCGCCGACGCCGATTCGATGAGCGTCCTCAATCTGGATGTCGCCGTCTCGCGATTCTGACCGGCGCGAATGGTGGGGAGATCAATTCGTGCAGCGTTCGAAAAACGTGCCCATGCATCGGTCATGCCATGGAATCGAACTGCCTCGACCGTGAAAGCCGACATGTCCGCCCTTGGCTGCGAACAGCGGCAGCAGGCGCGGGCTCGCGGACCAGGCAAAATCGCGATAAGCCGCGAAGGGAACCCATGGATCGTCCTCGGCCTGGATGACCAGGGTCGGCACCGCGATATCGGACAGGAACGGTAAAGCCATCGCCCGGCGGTAGTAGTCGTCGGCCCCGGCAAATCCGATGCCGGGCGCTAAAATCCGATCGTCGAATTCGTAAAGGGTGCGAATCCCGTCAAGATCACGCCGCTCGGTTTCGTCCAAGGGCAGGCTTCGCGTCTCGGCCTTCAATCGCGACAATAGATATCGGTGGTAGACCGTGTTGCGCGGGCGCATGAGGGCGATGCATGCCGCATTGAGATCGATGGGTGCCGAGACGCTTACAGCACCCAGCACCATCGCGCGCCGCCCCGTCTCACCCAGATATTTCAGCAGCAGATTGCCACCTAGCGAATAGCCGACCAGCAGCAATCCACCGGCCGCCAAGCGCCCGTCCATGCGACCGATGACATGGCGCAGATCCTCGCTGCGTCCGGCGTGATAGCGAAACCGGCAGCGGCCTTGGGAAGCGCCGGCACCGCGCAGATTGAGGCGCAGCACCGGATAGCCGAGATCGAGCAGATGGCGGGCACTTGCCAACATATAAACGCTGTCGGCACTGCCGGCCAGGCCATGGAGGATGACGACCAATGGCCGGTCGCCGGCGGTTTGGGGGCGATGAAGCGAGCCGAGAAGAATATCGCCGCTGCCGTCGGCCATGGGGAATTCGATGCGCTCCGCCGGAATATCGGCGCGCGAAGGTTGGTCGCGCAGGATGGAGTTGCGCAACGTCTGCAGATCGCGCCCCCACCAGGGTGCCCGGCTGCGAAATGGCGGAAAAATCAATGGCGCGCCAGCCATGAGCGCAAGATCTCGATCTGGGCAGGGACCATCAGGGAGGGCGCATGGCCGACATCCGGAATTTCGACGACCTCCGCCTTGGCGGCCATGTCGCGCGCCGTCGCGGGCAGAAGCAGATCGGATTCGGCGCCGCGCAGGACGAGAACCGGGCATCTTACCGCCTGCCAGACGGCGGATAGATCGACATCCCTCAGCAAAGCCGCCGAAAGCCCTTGTCCGATGGCCGAATCATAGGCAAGTCCGAAGCGGCCATCGGCCAGGCGTCGATGACCATGCGTCGCCAGATGTCGCCATGCATCTTCGTCCAGCGCGCCGAACGGCGCATGGGTTTCGCGCAAGTAAGACTCAACGCCCGCAAGATCTTCGAAGACCGGATCCTTGCCGACGTACTCCGCCAACCTCTGCAATGCCCGGCGTGGCACCAGAGAGCCGACGTCGTTTAGCACAAGGCGTCGGATGGGTGAGTTCGGCAGGGCAGCCAATGTCATGCCGATCAGCCCGCCCATGGATGTGCCGATCCAGTCGACCTGCTCCAGGCCGAGCCGCGCGATCAAGGCCGTCATATCGGCGCAATATTCGGGATAACCGTAACCTGCCGGATCTTTGAGCCAATCGCTGCGGCCCCGACCGACGACATCCGGGCAAACGACGGGGCGCTCGGTTGCAAGCGTCGCCGCGAGGCGATCGAAGTCGCGGCCATTGCGGGTCAGACCGTGGACGCAGATCACCGGGACGGCGCCGATCGCGCTACCCGCTTCCCAGGTAACGTAAGCCATGCGGTGAAAACCCGCGGCTGACAGACCGAGAACATGGCCAGAGCGCATGGACATGTTGCGGCCCGCCATGCTACCCCACCATCGACGCATTCGCGCCGCTCTGTCCCGCATGCCCTTCCAGAATTTGCCGGGTCGTTCATGCCGCATGTTTCATCGGGCCTTTCCCTTATGTCGTCCGCAGGGTTAACGCGATGAACGAAACGGCGCGCCATCGTCTGGGCGTTCTATTGGTTGCCGGCGCGGCATTGTGGTGGAGTACCGGCGGCATCTTCATCCGTTCGGTCCACACCGATTCTTGGACGACCATCTTCTGGCGGTCGATCACCGCCATGGCGACCATGTTCTTGTTCCTGGCGATTCGCAAGCGCAGGGCCGTGTTCGCCCATTTCCGCGAAGTCGGATGGCCGGGAATCATCATCGCCCTCTGCTTTTGCGGTGCGTCGACCTGCTACGTCCCGGCAGTCATGCTGACCTCGGTCGCCAATACGCTGATCTTGCAAAGCGTGGCGCCCTTCATTGCCGCTCTCTTCGCCTTCCTGCTGATGGGCGAACGCGTCGCCCTGCGGACCTGGATTGCCATGCTCGTTTCCGCATTCGGCATCTATGTCATGGTGGCCCGAAGCATCGGCGGCGGCTCCTACCTCGGCAATCTTCTGGGTTTTGCCATCGCCGTCTTTTATGCCACTGCGGTGGTCGTCACGCGCTATCGTCGCGGCATACAGATGCTGCCGGCTTCCTGCCTGGCGACCTTGTTCGCGGCAGTCCTCAGCTTTTCGATCCTGCTCGCCACCCGTCGCCTGCCATGGCCCGTCGCCGCCACGGACCTGGCTTGGCTGAGCGGGTTCGGGGCGTTGCAGATGGCCGGTGGAATGCTGATGTTCACGTATGGCGTGCGCTTGATTCCGGCCGCGGAGGGCGCGCTGTTGTCCATCATCGAATCCATCAGCGCACCGATTTGGGTCTTCGTCTTCTTCGGTGAAGACCCCGGCATTCGCGCCATTGTCGGGGGCTTCATCGTGCTGGCCGCGGTCGCGATCTACACCACGCTCGATCTTCGCCGTCCGGCGTCGCCATGACGCCGGCCCATCGCCGTGGCCACGTCCTCGTCGCTGCAGCAGCCATCGTCTGGAGCCTCGCCGGCCTGATCTTCCGGTTGATCGGCAGCGATATCGAAACTCTCCTCTGTGGTCGCGCCCTGTTCGCCGGGTTCTTCCTGCTCCTCGTTCTGGCGATCAACACCAGCGGAAGGCCGTTCGCCGCCATCGCCGGCCTGGGTTGGCCCGGCTTCCTCGTCGCCTTCTTCTTCGCCTTG
The DNA here is from genome assembly GCA_041487395.1 of Dongiaceae bacterium. Classification (GTDB taxonomy): domain Bacteria; phylum Pseudomonadota; class Alphaproteobacteria; order Dongiales; family Dongiaceae; genus DASXQK01. The sequence goes on along the minus strand of JBGPNG010000105.1, from coordinate 626 downwards.
GATTCGACCTGCTACATGGCGTCGCTGCATTTTACGTCCGTGGCGCATCTGGCGGTGATATTGAGCCTGACGCCGCTCTTCGCCGCACTGGGCGGTTGGTTTGTCATGCGCGAGGCGATCCGGCCGCTTGTCGCCGTTGCCATGGTCATTGCGTTCGCCGGCGTTGGCGTGATGGTGTCCGGCAACCTAGCCAGTGGTGCCTGGATCGGCGATCTTCTGGCGCTCGGTGTGCCCACGTGCTTCACCGTCGTGACCATCATTACCCGCCGCCATCCGGAGGTCGAACTGCTGCCGGCGGTATGCCTGGCCGCCATTCTGACAGGCTTGGCCTTTCTCTCGCTTGCCCATTTCGGCGAGGCGTCGGCGAAGGATCTGCTTCTGATGGCGGTCCTGGGCCTTATCGAGTTCGGGGTTGGCCTGTTGCTCTATCTGGCCGGGGCCAGACTTGTACCGCCGGCCGAGGCGACATTGATGTCGCTGCTGGAAACGGTGTTGGCGCCGCTCTGGGTCTGGGCATTTGTCGCGGAGGACCCCGGTTGGCGGGCGCTCGCCGGGGGCGCCCTTGTGCTGTCAGCTCTTGGCGGCGTGGCGATCACCGACCTGCGGGCGGGCCGCCGCCGACGTTG
>JBGPNG010000104.1:0-6191 GCA_041487395.1 Dongiaceae bacterium | reverse complement strand
TCCTTTTAATTGACAAGTTAGTCAAATCCGATGAAGGTTAGCCCTTGGTGACCGGTCAATTGCCTAGGGCTTTGGCCGATGCCGAACACCAGGAGGAGGACATCCGCCGATGGCACACAACTCGTATCTGACCTATGGCCAGAGAGAAGGCCAAAGCGACTTTCCGACGCATTTGATCTCCGGCATTCCATCGTTCTTGAAGACCAACGTGGTGCCCCCGATAACGAAGGATCTCAAAGCCCATCGGGCCCGCGCGGCCGTCTTGGGCCTGCCCTGGGAACACACCAACACCTGCAGGCCGGGAACCTCCATGGGCCCGCGCGCCGTGCGATGCGCGACGGACCACTACATCAGCCATCACGGCGAGTTCCAGGTAGACCTCTTCGAGGCGCTCAGGCTCGTCGATTGCGGCGACGTGCAGATCATCCCCGGCAATGCGCGCAAGACCTTTGACCGGGCCGAGGAATGCATAACCAATATCGTCAATGCCGGTGCCGTGCCCTTTATCTTTGGCGGCGACGATTCCTGCCCGATCCCGGTTACCGCGGCACTGTCCAGGACCTGCAAGAAGGGCGGCTTCGCCTACATCCATTTCGACTCGCATATGGATACGGCCAACGACGTGGGCGGGGAAAAATTGAACCATGCCTGTCCGGTCAGCCGCACGGCGGAGCTGAAGAATTGCAAGCGGGTTTCGCTGATCGGCATCAATGGCGCTCTCAATCCGCCGCAAGAGCGCGAGTTCGTCGATAAGCATGACATCCAGATGTTCACCATCTGGGACATCGATGAGATGGGTGTCGATCGGGTGATCGAAAAAGTCATCAAATGGATTTGGGTCCCGGGCGTGGAGAAAGTCGTGCTTCACACCGATCTAGACTGCATGGATCAGGCCTTCGTGCCCGGCATCACGACGCCGGAGTGCGGCGGCCTGACCCCTCGCGAAATGATCAAGTTTGTCCGCGCCTTTGCCCGCAAGGGAATCGACGCCTATGTCATTACCGAGTGCAGCCCGGTTTATGACCCGGCCAATAATGCGGCCCGCGTCGCAGTCCGCCTTGCCATGGACGTCATGGGCACGATGGCCAACCCCAAGGGCAAGGGGCGAGTATAAGAGCCTGTTCGGAAAGTCGTCATGGCAGCGAGGCGAGGGATTTTGGCCGCCGGCCCAAGGAATTTTCATGTCGGTGGGCCGATTCACCCAAGGCTAGCTTCCAAGCCCTGGGATCGGGCCGCGGAGCGAGGCGCGATATGATCTCTCCGATCATGAGCGCCGAGTGATGCAGCTGGAGGCCAAGAGACCCGCGTCGGTCCGGGTTGCGGCGACAACGGCCGTCTGGTTCGTCGAAGCGCTCGGCCGTGTTCCCGGACGCGTTCTTCGCGCTTCTCTTGCCATACAGCCATTTTCGGCACGCAGCGCGGCTCATGAGGACTTCCTGAACAAGCTCTGAGCAGCAATGGGGGCAGTCGACAGCCCGGACGACCGCCGTCCTACGCTCGGCATGAGCGGGCGATCAGCCAGAGAGTTAGCCGATCGAACTGGCGGCATGAACTCTATCCCCCGGTTCAGCCGCCATATTTTTGGCTATAAGCCTGGCAGGCCGCCTGGAAACATTCGATGGGCGCCCGCAATATGCCGGCACCGATCTGACCGCCGTCCTTGCCGGCGAGGCCGCCATCGATGACCGGCGTCACGCCGGTTTTCAGCACGCGGAAAATGTCGATCCCCGTAGGTGTCCCACGATAGCCGAAATAGGGGATCTGGAACGTCCGGCTCTCGCCGACGGTGATGTCGTACATTGCTCTATTGGTCTTTGCCATCGCGTCGGCCGATCCGCCCTGGTACTTCTGAAGGGCGAAGGCTGCTGCCTGGGCGAAGCCGCCCAGGCCGACCGTCTCGGTGATGTGGCTCTCGCCGCCAATCCACTCGATATCGTCCTTGGTGAAACCTTCGAACAGCTGCGCTTCCACCACGGCATGGGGGCCGCTCCACCAGTCGCTACCGAGACCGCTGACGCGGATGGCGAATCCCTGGCAACTGATCGTCATCCCGGTGACAACGCTGGAGGCTGCCACGCCATGGGCGGCATCCGCCATGCTCTTCGCCGCGGCCATGGACAGGCGCAGGAAGAAATATTCGTTCTGTTGCAGGAACTCGAGGGTCTGGCGAATGGCGCCCGATTTGGTCGAATATAAATCCAGGAGATGCGGCACGAGCTCGCGGGTGAACAAGACCGCGCCGGCGGTGTTGCGACTGTGCAGTTCGTCACCCATATGCACGGCGCGGCCCATGAGGGCGCGCAGCGGAATGCCGCCCGCGCGTTCGACGGCCTCGCCGATCGTGGGTGCGACGATATCTCGAATGAACAAGAGGGCGTCACGCACCTGGTCGTCATAAGCGCCGTAGTTGAGCCGTCGGCGAGCGGTACCTTCGTAGAAATTGCAGAAGCCGCGATTGCCGTGAGTCTTGTTCTCCACGACATAGACCGGCATGGAGGCGGTATAGATACCGGCGACCGAGCCGACGCAGCCATGATCATGGCAGGCGCCGATCTGGATCGCGCCAGATGAGAATTTCCGCTCCGCGTCCGCCTCGTCGGCCGCAAGACCCTCGAACATAGCCCCGTACATCAGCGCGCGCCGCTGCCCGCCGACATACATGTTCCAGGGCAAGGGCCGGCCGGAAGTGAGAATCTTGCACGATGTCATCCCCGGTATCGCATCTCTCGCCCGGGAGATGCCGACCAACACCGGCTCCGATTCGTTCAGGCGCTTCAGCGTCTCCGCATTGGCCGCTGCGCGATCTGTGGAAGGCTGGCCCATGATGCTCCTCCGTCAACCGCGCAGGCGGTTGCTACCAGACATGAAGGTATTTCTTCAGCTCCCAGTCGCCCACCACCAGGCAATACTCGCGCCATTCGTTGCGCTTGTATTTCGTGAAGCTGGCGTGAAATTCGGGCCCAAAGGTCACCTTGGCCAGATCGTCCCTGGCAAAGGCCTCGATGGCGTCGCCCAGCGTCCGGGGAAGCCGAGGGATGCCGCGGGCCTCGAGTTCTTCTTCTGGAACGTCGTAGGTATTGAACTCGACCGGATCTCCGGGGTCGAGTTTTAGCCGGACGCCTTCGAGCCCCGCAGCGACCGTGAGTGCGGCGCCGAGATAGAAATTCGCTGCACTGTCCGCGTTTCGCAGCTCCAGGCATCGGCGGTTCATGGGCAAGCGGCACATGAGCGTCCGATTGTTGTGGCCGTAGGCGCGATAGACAGGTGCCCAAGACATCTCGTCCATATGGCCACGCGGCGTCAGGCGCTTGTAGGAGTTCACCGTCGGGCAAACCACCGCGGTTATCGCGGCCGCATGTTTCAGGACCCCGGCGGTGAAGTGGAGGGCAATCTCGTCATATCCCCATCGGCCGGGCGAACCCGCTCCTTTTCCGGCTTCGAAAACGTTGCGGTTGGACGTCAAATCCGCGAGGCTGATGTTGAAATGGGCGCCGGAGCCGAAGGCCGTGGACCAAGGCTTGGGCATGAATGTGGCGATGCAGCCGATGGACCGGGCGACATGCTTTGCCATAAGGCGGAAGAGCATCATGCGATCCGCCATGTCGAGAACATCGGTGTAGCCGAAATCGAATTCGTATTGGCCATCGCCCCCTTCATGATCAAAGGAGTACACGTCCCAACCGAGCTCGTTGATGTACTTCACCATTGGTTCGAGAAAGGCATCGGCCAGCATGGTCGTCTCGACGTCGTAGCCGCGGGTCGGGCTGTTGTTCATGTCTTCCGCGACGAATGGCCGCCATTCACCTTTCTCCTGCCGCAGGACATAGAGCTCCGGCTCGATCCCCATGTTCACGCGAAATCCCATTTCGGATGCTGCATTCGCCTGTCGGCGCAGAACATGGCGCGAGCAATGGCTGTAAGGCAGGCCTTTGAAGTAAAGATCCGTCGCGGCAATCGCGTAGCGCTTGTCCCAGGGCAATATGGTGGTGGTCGACAGATCGGGAACGCCGGCGCACTCGTCCTCGTTCGGACCGAGCGGTCCCATGGCCTCGAGGGCGCCGACCGTGTAGAGCTCCGAGCCGGAAGCCGCCTTTTCCAGATGTTCGACGGGAACGCATTTCGACTTCGGCACGCCGAGGCCGTCCACATAAGCTCCGAAGAAATAGCTGACGCCCGCTGCCTTGAGGCTCTCTCTCAGTTCCGCTGCCGTCAAAATTGCCATTGTTCTTCTCTCTGTTGCGATCACTGCGCGTCCCTAATCAACGCTATTGGTCGCCATGCTTTCCAATCGAAGAAAACTCTCTTTGGATGACGCGCCGTTGATCGGTTGGCGTCCCATCTGTAGATGCACGGCAGATCGGGCTAGGCCCTGCCTCTGGTTTGCACGAGAAAATCAACAATCTGGCGCGCGAAAATCTCGGGCTCGTCCTGTTGCAGCCAGTGTGAGGCAGTCTCCACCCGCACAAGCCGCGCATTGGGAATTTCCTGCGAGAGCTTTTCACCATCCCCGATCTTCTGCCATGGGTCGTGCACGCCCCAGAGCACCAGGGTGGGAGCACGGATGTCGCGATGCCGATCCACGAGCGACATCGTGTGATTGGTATTGAGGGCGCTGGCGTTACGAATGATGCTGATCTTGCCTTCCTCATCGCTGTAAGGGGCTATGATTCCGGCGCGGAACTCAGGGGTGAGACGCTCGGGCCGGTGCAGCCCATCGGGCAACCCAGAGGCAACGAACTCGGCTATTTCCCGGGGCGACTTGCCTCGCCAGTTGGGATTGCCGAGCGCGATCATGTCGTCGATCGGCCACGAGTCGTAAGCGACAATGTTAGAAAGAACGAGACGCTTGACCCGATCGGGATGTTCAATTCCGAGCATGAGCGCCACCCCTCCGCCCGTGTCATGGCCGACGAAGGTTGCCTTTTCGATGCCGAGAGCATCGAGGAACCGAAGGATCATTTCCTTCTGCGCGGTTAGCGATCGGTCAAACCGGTCGCGCCGATCCGAATAGCCATGGCCGAGAAAGTCGGGGGCCAGAACCCGGCAATGCGGTGCGAGGTACGGAATAACATCGTGATACAGGAACGACCAGGTCGGGATGCCATGCAGCAGGACGACCGGGTCGCCAACTCCCACATCTGTGTAGGCGACCTTGAGCCGCAGATAGCTCAGGCCATCGATTTCCAACGTCTTCTGACGTCGCCGAAATATTTCATGCAGAGCAGTCATCTGACCCCAACCCCCGCTCAGAAGATATTGCCCGTCTCCTGCACTTCTTGATACCACCGCGCCCGCGTGCCGACCTTGGCTCTCAAACGCCACTTGATACTCTTCGGCGCCGCCTCGATCTTCTGGAGATGACTCATGATCCGCTGCCGGATGATTTCCGCTTCGGTGGGGCCGATTGCCGGAAACTGCGGCATGAACTCCATGACTTTTTTGAGATTGGTGGTGAAGGTGTAGTAGAAGCCCCAGTCCTTCGACATGATGTCGATGATGTAGTCATCGTCGATGCTTTCGCGCCCCGCCGAAGGGTCGCCGAGCGGATGCTCGAGCATCAGGACCATCGTGTCCTTCAGATCTTTGAGGTTGATCTCCACAATCTGCATCTTCTCGAGCAGCAGGTCAGTCGTGGTGATCGTCGGCGAATCGAGCGTCAGCCGCCCATTGAACGAAATCGGATGGCAATAATTCAGCTCGTCGGTGAAGACGTCGACATGCAGCGGCCATTCCGGGTGCTGGTAGACATGGCGAGCCCCTTCGGTGCCCACGAACATCCCCTCGTCCGACTGGTAGCCTTGCTGGATCATGAATTCGCGGATCGCATGTCCCTGTCGCCGTTCGGCGGCAAAGTCGACATCGGTAAGCTCCCGCTCCATCTCGGCGAATAGATGCAGATTCTTCGGGGAATGGAGGCGATAGGCGACGGAGCCGAGGATCCGCAGCTGGATCCCCCGCTCCTCCGCCGATTGCACGAGGCGAAGAGCCTCATCGACAAAATGAAGGTTCTTCAGGCTCATGCGTTGTCATCCCGTGCGAAGTTATTCGATCGGTATCTCTTTGAAGGCAAGGTTCACGTCGATGCCTTGCGACTTCCGGATCATCTTCATCACGAAGAAGAAGACGATGCCGATGACGAACACACCGCCCACGAGCTCGACCTGCTGTGGCTGATGGCCCGCCGCATAGGG
>JBGPNG010000103.1:0-6204 GCA_041487395.1 Dongiaceae bacterium | reverse complement strand
CCCCGGCCGCATTCGTTCTGGCCGTATTCAAGGCCGTTCGGCAGCAGGATGCCGACGCGGTGTTCCTTGCCGGTAACCGGATTGCGGATCGGCTCGCCGCGCCCATCGGCCACCCCCGCCGCTTTGCAATTCGCCATGCGGCCCGTCATATCCAACTGGATATCCATGTCGGTGACGACAGGGTCGTAGATCCTGTCGCACATGGCCGCGTAGATCCAAAGAAACGTCGCGGCTTCGTCCGTCTCCTTGCCAGTCATGATGCTGTGAAGCGCATTTCTCTGGGCCTGGTCCGCCTTGCGGTCGAGAATTGGCTGCATCGTCCCGCCACCTTGATGGACCGCGCCCGGCCAGGAAACGGCAAAGGCCATATTCAAGCCGTCGAGCTTGGTCTGGCCGAAGCGGCCGCGGTCAATTCGGATAAAGCAGATGGCTTGGCAGTTGCCATGGGTCGGCAAGGCGTTGAATTGACATGGGCAACCATAGGCGCAATTGCAATTCCCGAACTCCATGCCATGAATTTCCCAATCGATCATCGTTTTGCCTCCCTGGGTTTGCTTCGCTGCTGCGTTGTCAAAACTGGATTGACGGCACGAAGCATAGGCCGGCGCGACCGGCAGAAAAAGCGCCGCGATCGCGGGTCAATCGGCTTAGCATTGTCGTCGACCACATTGATTGACTCCGCTGCCGCCTTTGGGCGAGCCTCCAGCGACCGGCCCGCCGGCATCTGTCAGGAGAACGATCTTGCGCAAACGCTTCCGCGGCACGCCCAGCTATATCACCTCGCGCGATCTCGAAGTCGCGGTCGACGCGGCGGTGATGCTGGAGCGCCCGCTGCTGGTCAAGGGCGAGCCCGGCACCGGCAAGACCATGCTCGCCTTCGAAATCGCCGCGGCTCTCGGCCTGCCGCTCATCCAATGGCATATCAAATCGACCACCAAGGCCCAGCAGGGACTTTACGAATACGATGCCGTGTCGCGCCTGCGCGATGGTCAGTTGGGCGACGTGCGCGTGCACGACATCGCCAACTACATCTTGCGCGGCAAATTATGGGATGCCTTCCAGGCGCCCGACCCGGTCGTGCTGCTGATCGACGAAATCGACAAGGCCGACATCGAGTTTCCCAACGATCTTCTGCTCGAACTCGATCGCATGGAATTTTACGTCTATGAGACAAGGGTGACGGTCAAGGCGACGCACCGCCCTGTCGTCATCATCACCTCCAACAATGAAAAGGAATTGCCGGACGCCTTCCTGCGCCGCTGCTTCTTCCATTACATCCGCTTCCCGGAACCGGAGATGATGGAGCGGATCGTCGCATCGCATCTGCCCGGCCTGCGCAAGGATTTGGCGCGCGAGGCACTGAAGCTGTTCTACGAAATTCGCGACGTGCCGGGATTGAAGAAGAAACCCGCCACCTCCGAGCTGATCGATTGGTTGAAACTTCTGATGGCCGACGAGATTCCGATCGCAGCCCTTCGCTCCAACGATCCGAAAGTCGTGATCCCGCCCCTCCATGGCGCGCTGCTGAAGAACGAACAGGACGTTCACCTGTTCGAGCGCCTCGCCTTCCTGCATCGGCGCAGCCAGGGCTGAAGCCGGATATGTTCGCCGGATTCATCGCTCAACTGCGCGCCGCCGGCGTCCCCGCCTCCCTCACCGAATATCTGACCATGCTGCGCGGGCTGAACGCGGGCTGTGCTGCGTACGACGTGGATGATTTCTATTTCCTCGCCCGCTCCGCCTTGGTCAAGGACGAGCGGCTGATCGATCGCTTTGATCGCGTCTTCGCCCATTTCTTCCGAGGGCTGGAAAGCATTAGCGCCGATCTAGCTGCCGATCTGCCGGAGGAGTGGCTGAAGAAACTGGCCGAGAAATTGCTGACGGCGGAGGAGAGGGCCGAAATCAAGGCGCTGGGCGGGTGGGATAAGCTGATGGAGACCCTGCGCCAACGCCTGGCGGAGCAAAAAGGCCGGCATCAGGGCGGATCGAAATGGATCGGCACGGCCGGGACCTCGCCCTTCGGCGCCTACGGCTACAATCCCGAAGGCGTGCGCATCGGCCAGGGCGATTCCCGCAACCGCAGCGCCGTCAAGGTCTGGGACAAGCGCGAGTTTCGCGATCTCGACGGCGATGTCGAACTCGGCACCCGGGCCATGAAGCTGGCGCTCCGCCGCCTGCGGCGCTTCGCCCGCCAAGGCGAGGCGAGCGAGCTGGATATGCCCGGCACGATCCGCGCCACTGCCCACAATGCCGGACTTCTCGACCTGAAACTCCAGCCCGAGCGCCACAACAAGGTCAAGGTCCTGCTGCTGCTGGATATCGGCGGCTCCATGGACGATCACGTCGAAGCCTGCGAACAATTGTTCTCGGCCGCGCGGGCCGAGTTTCGCCATCTCGAGACCTTCCATTTCCACAACTGCCCCTATGAGCGGCTGTGGCGCAGCAATCGGCGGCGCGATCTGAACGAGACGCCCACCTGGGACATCCTGCATCGCTACGGACCAGACTGGATGCTGGTCTTCGTCGGCGATGCGACGATGAGCCCCTATGAAATCCTGCAGATCGGCGGATCCATCGAACATTGGAACGATGAAGCCGGGCAGGTCTGGATGCAGCGCCTGACGCAGCATTTCACCAAAGCCGTCTGGCTGAATCCGCGTCGCGAGAGCCGATGGGATCATTCGCAGTCGCTGCAGATCCTGCGCCGGCTGATGGAGGGGCGCATGTATCCCTTGACCCTCGACGGTTTGGACCAGGCGATGAAAGAGCTGCGAAGATGAGCCCGATGCGGACATTGAAGCTGGCGAGCGGCGAGACGATCCCGGTGCTGGGCCAGGGCACATGGAAGATCGGCGAGAGCCGCAGCAGGCGGAAGGACGAGGTGGCGGCGCTGCGCCTCGGCCTCGACCTCGGCATGACCCTGATCGACACGGCGGAGATGTACGCCGAGGGCGGTGCCGAGGAACTGGTCGCCGAAGCGATCAAGGGCCGTCGGCGCGACGTGTTTCTGGTCAGCAAGGTCTATCCTCACAACGCCAGCCGCGCCGGCGCGATCGCCGCTTGCGAGCGCAGCCTGAAGCGGCTCAAGACCGACCGTCTGGATCTCTATCTGCTCCATTGGCGGGGCGGCATTGCGCTGAGCGAAACGATCGCAGGCTTCGAGGATCTCGTGACCGCCGGGAAAATCCGCAGTTTCGGGGTCAGCAATTTCGACCTTGCCGACATGCGCGAACTGTTCCGTCTATCCGGCGGCCGCGCCGTCGCCACCAATCAGGTTCTCTATAATCTGAAGCATCGGGGCATCGAATTCGACCTGCTGCCCTGGGCCGAAGCCGAGCGCCTGCCGGTCATGGCCTATTCGCCCCTGGAGATCGGCCAACTGACCCGGGCCGCCGGACTGCGCCGTGTGGCCGAACGCCATGGCGCCAGCGCCGCCCAGATCGCGCTCGCCTGGGTGCTGCGCATTCCGCACATATTCACCATTCCCAAGGCCAGCAAGCTGGAGCATGTGCGGGAGAACCGCGCCGCCCTCGACATCGAATTGACCGCGGAAGACCTGGCCGATCTCGACACCGCCTCGCCGCCGCCGCGCCGGACCGGGCCGCTTGAAATGATTTGATTCTTCGGCCCCGCTGAGCACTGCGCATCGTCGGCATCAGACCTTTTGGCGGTGAAGGACGGGACGAACACCACTGATAGGCGATGCTTCATTGCAGTATCTTTGCCCCAGGGTGCTGCCAAACTGCCGCCGAAGCATTTGGTCTCTGGCAAATCGCCTCGCCGCGCACGATATTGCGTCAGCGCACGCCAGTGGGCGCATGATTGGCGGACCCCGGAGGATCACGAACATGTTTTCCAAACTTTTCTCCCGCAAGCCGACCCTGCCCAAGGCCGAGGAGGCACTGCCCGGTCGCGACCGGAAAATGCCGGTGCCCGTGAAACACTACGTCAATGGCCATTCCTTGCAGCCGCCCTTTCCCGCAGGCCTGGAACAAGCGGTATTCGGCCTCGGCTGCTTCTGGGGGGCGGAGCGCAAGTTCTGGCAAGCGCCCGGGGTCTATACGACGGCCGTGGGCTATGCCGGCGGCATTACGCCCAATCCGACCTATGAGGAGACGTGTTCCGGCCGCACGGGTCACATGGAAGCGGTTCTGGTCGTATTCGATCCCAAGGTCATCAGCTACACTGGCTTGCTGAAACTGTTCTGGGAAAGCCACGACCCGACCCAGGGCATGCGCCAGGGCAACGACATGGGCACGCAATATCGCTCGGCCATCTACACTTTCTCGCCCGAGCAGCGCCATGCCGCCGAGGCCTCCAAGGCGATGTATCAGAAGATGTTGACTGCCGCCGGTCATGGCAACATCACGACCGAGATCGCCGATGCGGGTCCGTTCTACTACGCCGAGGATTATCACCAGCAATACCTGGCCAAGAATCCCGGCGGTTATTGCGGCATCGGCGGCACGGGCGTCTCCTGCCCCATCGGGTTGGAAACGGCGGCAGAGTAGCGTTTTCACCACAGAGACGCAGGCAAAGGCGCATTGTCTCGCTATCTCCGCGCTTCTGTGTTTCCGTCTTCGGCCGTCCGGGAAGCCCCTGCCTAACCTCTGGAAGACCCCGCCTCCCTGCGATAGAATTTGACCAATCGATCAGCTTCAACGCGCGGGGCAAGGTGCGGTCAATTTCGCATGGCCCCGATCAGGGAGGTCATGGGCCATGTCACTTTTGATTCGCGGTGGCACCATCGTCACGGCCGATCAGACATTCCGCGGCGATGTCTATTGCGCGGACGGCCAGATCAAGGCGATCGGCGAAAAGCTGGACGTGCCGGCCAGGACCAGGACGGTGGATGCCGGCGGGCAATACGTCATGCCCGGCGGCATCGATCCCCATACCCATATGGAACTGCCCTTCATGGGCACGGTGGCGAGCGAGGATTTCTTCAGCGGCACCTCGGCCGGGCTTGCCGGGGGGACGACGATGATCATCGACTTCGTCATTCCCGGCCCCAACGTCTCGCTGCTCGAGGCCTATGACCAGTGGATGGGCTGGGCCAAGAAATCGGCCGCCGACTATTCCTTCCATGTCGCCATCACCTGGTGGTCGGACAAAGTGCGCGCGGAGATGGGCGAACTTACCGCCAAGCGTGGAGTCAACAGCTTCAAGCATTTCATGGCCTACAAAGGGGCCATCATGGTCACCGACGAGCAGATGCTCCAGAGCTTCCAGCGCTGCCAGGAGCTGGGGGCACTCGCCACCGTCCATGCCGAGAACGGTGAGTTCGTCTATTTCCTGCAGCAGGAACTGCTGAAGAAGGGCATCACCGGGCCGGAGGGCCACCCCCTGTCGCGGCCCCCGGAGGTGGAGGGCGAAGCGGCCAATCGGGTCATTCGGATCGCCCAGGTCATCAACACGCCGGTCTATGTCGTCCACAATTCCTGCAAGGAATCCGTGGAAGCGATCACGCGGGCCCGGCGCGAGGGCCAGCGGGTCTATGGCGAGGTTTTGGCCGGCCATCTGCTGATCGACGATTCGGTCTATCGCCATCCGGATTGGAACACGGCCGCAGCCCATGTGATGAGTCCGCCCTTCCGCCCGAAGGAGCATCAGGAGGCGCTGTGGCGCGGCCTGCAATCGGGCGATCTGCAGACGACCGCGACCGACCATTGCTGTTTCTGCGCCGATCAGAAGGCCATGGGCCGACAGGACTTCACCCGGATCCCCAACGGCACCGGCGGGGTCGAGGACCGCATGGCCGTGCTCTGGCATCACGGCGTCAACAGCGGGCGGCTGACGGCGAGCGAGTTCGTCCGCGTCACCTCGACCAACGCGGCGCATATCTTCAACCTCTATCCGCGCAAGGGCTCTATCAGCGTCGGCGCCGATGCCGACATCGTCGTCTGGGACCCCAAGGCCACGCGGACCATCTCGGCCAAGACCCACCACCAGAAGGTCGACTTCAACATCTTCGAGGGCATGAAGATCACGGGCGTTCCCAGCCACACCATCAGCCAGGGCAAGCTGGTCTGGGCCGGGGGCAAGCTCGACGTCGAAAAAGGTGCCGGGCGCTACATCCCGCGGCCCACTTTCCCCGCCGTGTTCGAGGCAGTCCGGCGCCAGAACGAGCTGAAGGCGCCAAAGTCGGTGGTGCGCAAGGCGGCGGAGTAGAAGCAGTCCCGAGTTCGCTAGGCGACGGGATCT
>JBGPNG010000102.1:0-6217 GCA_041487395.1 Dongiaceae bacterium | reverse complement strand
GATCCGGTAATGTCGAGCCAGAGTCCGTCGGCCCTGTCCACGGCGACCAGCGGCGTATAGCGGCTGCACCAATCGGCCAGCCGGCCGAGGGCTGCCCCATCGGTGGCCGGATCGGCGGGGAATACGGCCAGCCCCGGCAGCAGGGCCCTGGCATCGGCCAGCGACAGGCCGGGCAAGATGCCCACGGCCGCGGCCACGCCGTTGGGTGCGACAATCAAGGCGCGGCCGCCGATTTCCTCGATGGTGACGACCGGGGTTTCAGCCGGCAGCGGCCGCCGTCGGTTCAATCGATCCGTCGGCCAACTGGGCAGCCACAAAGAGACGATCCGTTTCATCTTCCTTCTCCAGGATCCAGGCCCCCGGCCGACCGCCGCGCCGGCGCAAAAGCTCGACCCGCCAGCGTTCGCCCGGCAAAGTTTCAACCCGCCAGCGCAAGGCCGCGGCGCTGACCGCGGCCGGTGGGCGCCGGCCGCGGGCGAGCAGAAAGCCGGTGACGCCGCCGGCCGCTGCCGCAAGCTGAAGACGACGGCCGGCGACGAGATCGAGGCGCTCGACTTCGACCGCAACCCCGGCCAGCGCCGGACAGCGCAACCCCTCCTCCATCGCCCAGAGCAGATCGGCCGGACCCGGTGCCGCCAAAAGAATCACACGGGCCGGATCGAGGCCATAGGCTGCAAGACCGGGCGGATAGAGATCGCCCTCGCCGATCCAACCCCACAGAACGCTGCGGCCCTCCCTCGCCAGCCGACCCAGCAGAAAGGCGGCAAAACCGGCGGCTGCCCCATCGCTGCCGCCGATGATTTCCTGCAGGCAGCCCGTGGGCAGGCCGCCACCGAGGGCCGCATCCAGGGCCGGCAGGCCGAGAGAACAAGGCACGCCGGTCGCAGCCGGGGCGCTGCGGTTCAAAAAACCCCGCAATTCCTCGATTTGCATGGGTTTGGGCCGGGCGATTTTAGGGTCTGTCATCATATGAATAAGCCGTTTGTTCTGTTTTTGTTCTATTGAGAGGCAAGTCAGGAGTCAAGCCTGCCCCTCGATGGCCTGCCCCTCAATGGACAGTCCCTTTCCGATCCGGCAAGGTCACCGCCGATGAAAGACGGCCCCACCGACCTCGAAACCCCCAACGGCTTTGCCAAACTGGTCGGCTATCGTCTCGCGGTCTGGCGACCTGACTATGCCGAAGTCGTCCTTGCCCTGGAGCCGAAACATCTGAATCGCAGCGGCGTGCCCCATGGCGGGGTGATCGCCACGCTGATCGACAGCGCCTGCGGTTTCGCTGGCTGCTATTGCGCCGTGCCGGGACGCCTGCGCAAAGCGGTCACGCTCAGCATGAGCAGCAATTTCCTGGGGCAGGCGGTCGCCGGCGACACCCTCATCGCCAAAGCCAAGCGCACCGGCGGCGGGATAAACATCTTCTTCACCCGCTGCGATCTGGTGGATGGCAAAGGCCAAATCATCGCCACCGGCGAAGCTGCCTATAAATACCGCAAGGGCAGCGAGGACCCGAACGGCGTGCCGGCGTAGTCAACTGCTTCGCTTTATCCTTCGAGTCACACCCTCACCCCAACCCTCTCCCGCAAGCGGAGGGAGCGCATCGAGTTCCCTCGCCCACGAAGTGGGAGAGGGAGGGGCCCGCGTCAGCGGGAGGGTGAGGGTTCGAGTGTTTCACCGCCCCTTGAACACCGGTTTACGCTTCTCCAGGAAGGCGCGGATGCCTTCGGCATAATCCTCGCTGGCGCAAACGGCAAAACCTTCGGCGTAGTCCTCCGCCGTCAACGGCCGAGGGTCGAGGCAGCGGCGGATGAACCGCTTATGATAGCGATGGGACAGCGGCGCGCCCTCGGCCATGCGCCGTGCCGAGGCCAGCGCCTCTTTCTCCACCTCGCCATCGGGAACGACGCGTGTGATCAGCCCTTTCTCCTTCGCCTCGGCCGCATCGAAGACACGGCCTTCCAGCAGAATTTCGAGTGCCGCGGCATGGCCCACCAGTTCGACCAGATAGACGATCTCGGGGAACGGCATGACGACGCCGATCTTCTGAAGCGGCGCGCCGAAGCGACTGCTCTTGCCGCAGATCCGGAGGTCGCAGACGATGGCGATCTGCAACCCGCCGCCGACACAAAGCCCTTCGATGAGGGCGATGGTTGGCAATGGGCAATCGCGAATGGCCTTGAGCGCGCGATCCATGTTCTTGCCGTAACGCTCGGCTTCGGCCGGCGTCGACCGGGCCGGCGCGAATTCGGCAAGATCGGCGCCTGCGGCAAACGCCTTGCCCCCCGCCCCGCGCAGCAGGATGCAGCGCAGACCATCCGCGGCCGCGGCAAACTTTTCCATCGCAATGGCGAGTGCCTGCCACATGCCGAGATCGAGCGCGTTCAGATGCTCCGGACGATTGAGCGTGACGGTGGCGATATCCCCGGAACGGGCAATCAGCACGGAATCGGACATGCAAACCTTCGTCGATCTTGACGCGCGCCGCAGCATGAAGCGACTGGCCGACTTTGCCAAGGTGCCGGCCGATTGCCTAACGCCGGCAGCCGCGCCAGAGTGCCGCCGATTCAATGCGCCGATTCATGGTTTGGAGCCTTCGTCGATGACCGCTGCCTTCGGCCGTACCACCGCCCATATCCTGATCGAGATCGCGGCCGTTCATTTCCGGCCCCATGACCCCTTTATCCTGACGTCCGGACGAGCGAGCCCGGTTTATATCGATTGCCGCAAGGTGATCTCGTTCCCCCGCGCGCGCCGCAAGATCATCGAGATGATGGGCGAGACGGTCGAACAGGCGATCGGTTTCGAATCCATCGATGCGGTGGCGGGCGGAGAGACGGCCGGCATTCCCTATGCCGCCTGGCTGGCGGAAAGACTTTCTCTTCCCATGATCTACATCCGCAAGAAGCCGAAGGGCTTCGGCCGCGGTGCCCAGATCGAAGGCGAGATGGCGCCAGGCTGCCGCTGCCTGCTGGTGGAAGACTTGGCGACCGACGGCGGCAGCAAGATCAACTTCATCGAAGCGATCCGAAAGGCCGATGGCAAGGTCAGCGACGCCATCGTCGTCTTTCACTACGGCATTTTCCCGCAGAGCACCGAGAGTTTGGCCGCCGTTGGCGTGCGGCTGCATGGCCTTGCCACATGGTGGGACGTGCTGGCCGCGGCCGAGGAGAGCCGCCGTCTCGATGCTGCCGGCATCGCCGCGGTGCGCGCCTTCCTCGAGAATCCGGAAGGTTGGTCGAACGCCCATGGCGGCAAGGTCGCGAGCTGAGATCGGCGGCCACCAACTTGCCATCCCTTCGACGCCTCTCCTGCCGCAGGATGCGGCACTCGTTAAGCCGACCGAAACGTGAACATTGCCAGACTGCCCGCTAGAATGAGCGACCCCAGGAAAAAATCGCGATGACGATTCATCCCATCGTTCTCTCCGGCGGCTCCGGCACGCGACTATGGCCGCTGTCGCGCACGGCATACCCCAAGCAACTGATGCCGCTGGTCAGCGAGCGCAGCTTGCTGCAGGAAACGATCGAGCGGGTCGCCGATCCGGCAGCGTTCGCAGCACCGGTCCTGATCTGCAACGACGAGCACCGCTTCCTGGTGGCCGAGCAATTGCGCGCGCTCGGCCGCAGGGCGGAGGCCATCGTGCTGGAGCCGATGGGCCGCAACACAGGGCCCGCGGTTGCCGCCGCGGCGCTGATGGCAAGGCCTGAGAGTCTGCTGCTGATCCTGCCCTCCGACCACTATATCGTCGATCCGGACAAATTCCGCGCCGCCGTCGCCACGGCCGCCCAGGCGGCCGAGAAAGGCGCGCTGGTCACCTTCGGCGTCACGCCTTCGGCGCCCGAGACCGGCTATGGCTATATCCGCCGGGGCGAAGCGATTGCCGGCGCGCCGGGCTGCCATCACGTTGCCGCTTTCGTCGAAAAGCCCGACCAGCCGACGGCAACGCGCTATCTGGCCTCGGGCGAATATCTGTGGAACGCCGGCATGTTCCTGTTCCGCGCCGATCGCTATCTGGCGGAGCTTGCGAAATTCGAGCCGGCGATGCTTGCGGCGGTGAAAAAGGCCGTCGCCGGCGCCGTACGAGATCTGGATTTCATTCGCCTGGAAAAAGACGCCTTCGCAACCGCAACGGCGAAATCGATCGACTACGCCGTCATGGAGAAGACCAAGGACGCCGCCGTCGTTCCGGCGGAGATGGGTTGGACCGATGTCGGCTCCTGGGCCGCATTGTGGGATGTGGCGAAGAAGGACGATGCCGGCAATGCGCTGATCGGCGACGTCATCGCCGCCGATGTGACCAACAGCTACATCCGTAGCGAAAGCCGGCTGGTCACGGCCGTCGGCCTCGACAATATCGTGCTAGTGGAAACCGTCGACGCGGTGATGGCCGTGGCCCGCGACCGGGCCCAGGATCTTCGGCTCATCATCGATCGATTGAACAAATCGGAGCGCGGCGAGCGACGGGCCCACCGCCGCGTTTATCGCCCCTGGGGCAGCTATGAGACGGTCGACATCGATCATGGCTTCCAAGTGAAGCGTCTGGTGGTCAATCCGGGGGCCAAGCTTTCCTTGCAGAAGCATCACCGGCGGGCCGAGCATTGGGTGGTGGTGCGCGGCATCGCGCGCGTCACCCGCGACCGCGACATCTACGACCTCAGCGCCAATCAATCCACATACATCCCTTTGGGCGCCGTGCATCGCCTGGAAAATCCGGGAAAAGAGCCGCTTCATCTGATCGAAGTGCAGTCGGGCGATTATCTCGGCGAAGACGATATCGTGCGCCTGGAGGACAATTACGGGCGCTCTTAGCCGATCACGCTCCGTCTTTATCGAGCCGATGCCTCCCGCGATTCCCGAACTTCGTAGTGTTGCGATCGATCGTCGAAGCGCGCCAGCACGGCGCACGCCTTGGGCGGCACCACGGCATGATCCATATGATCGCCGGCGAAGGCTTTCACCGCCGCCCATGAATCGAACCACATGACGGTGATGAACTCGACCTCGGCATCGGCGGGCCGGCGGAGAAGGTCGATCCGCCGGAAGCCCGCGATCTTCCTGGCTAGAATTCCGGGAAAGATCTCGGATTTCAGAAGTGCCTCGTAGACGTCGGCATTCTGCGGGGTCGTCCAGCCATGCCAGATTCGGCCGATCATTTTTCTGCTCCCCGTGGTCTGATCCTAATGCTTCGGTTGGAAGCATTAGGATCTGGCCACTGGATCAAATAATTAACGGGTCGATTCAGCCAACGGACGGGAGTCATCCGTTGGCATCGAACCATTTGTCGGGTCCTGGCTGGCGCACCGCCCCCAACGGACACTGTTCACTCGTCGGCGCGGGCCGGAATCCACCATTCTTCGCCGCGCACGGTGGTCACATATTCAGGCCAGCGATAATCGATGGGTGCGAGGAAATCGGCCGGCAGAAGCGGCGCCGTCCAGTGCTTGCCACCCACCCCACCGCCCGTGCGTTCCTTGAACTCATCCTGGGCTGCCTTCAGCAGATCGGGCCGCGTCAGGAGATCGATGATGGTGCCCGCGACGGTCTTGGCCGCGGTGACGATCATGGGATCGATGCAGGATCGAATGCCGCCCAGTGCGTTCATCGCCCAGGCGGGGTAGGCAAATCCTTTGGGCGCCTTCGGCATCGGCCGGCCGATATAGAAGTGCGCCGTCGGTGCATGCCAGCAATATTCCGTGTAATCGTCCGAGGTGGAATTCTTCTGCGAGGGCGGCATGTCGCGACGCAGGATTGCCGCCGCCGCCTCGGGCTCGATGGCCCGTTCGCAGGCTTCGACGAAGGGTCGATCCATGGGCGAAAGGCCGAGCTCACGCTGGATCGCTTGCGCGGCTGCAATCGCCTCATCACCCCATTGCGGCGCGCCGGCCAGTTCGATGTTGTCGAAGGTCAATTTCGCCATGACGTGATTGGGAAGGCCGGGGCGGGACTTGACAACCCAGGTCTTGCGCCAACGGCAGTGGCTGGCCTTGGCCGCGGCTTCCGCATTGTTGTCGAGGGCGCGCGAGACCTGCTCGGCCATTTCGATGGTTGGAACCCGCCAGATGTATTGGATCTGCGCAAGATGGGCCGGAAGGTTGTCGGCCGTCGCCCGGCCTGCCGTCAGGATCGCCTCGTTCATCGACCAGCCGTTGGCGAACGGCAGCATCGAGGCTTGCAACTGCTTGGAGAGCGAGAACATCAGGAACAGCGCGTCATTGGCGCCGGG
>JBGPNG010000101.1:0-6233 GCA_041487395.1 Dongiaceae bacterium | reverse complement strand
CCTGCTCGAACATGTCGCGCACGCGGCTGGCGCCCACGCCCACGAACATCTCCACGAAGTCGGAACCCGAGATGGTGAAGAAAGGCACATTGGCCTCGCCAGCGATGGCGCGGGCGAGCAAGGTCTTGCCGGTGCCGGGGGGCCCTACCAGCAGCACGCCCTTCGGGATTTTGCCGCCAAGCCGTTGAAATTTCTGGGGATCTTTCAGGAATTCAACGATTTCCTGCAGCTCCTGCTTGGCTTCCTCGATGCCGGCGACGTCCTCGAACGTCACCCGGCCGACCTTTTCGGTCAGAAGCCGCGCCCGGCTCTTGCCGAAACCCATTGCCTTGCCGCCGCCCGATTGCATCTGGCGCATGAAAAAGATCCAGACGCCGATCAGCAGCAGCATCGGGAACCAGGAGATCAGGATGTTCAGCAGCGGATGCATGTTGTCTTCCGCCGACGCGACGTTGAACGTGACCTTGTGATCCGACAGTTTGGTGATGAGGGTCGGATCGTTCAGCGGCGCCATCGTGGCAAAAGCCAAGCCGTCGGTCTTATGCCCGCTGATGTTCTGACCCTGGATGGTGACGTTGGCGATCTTGCCCTGATCGACCTGGTCGAGGAAGTCGGAATAGGCCATGTCGGCCTGGGGTCCACGCCCGGTCGACCCCTGGAACAAATTGAACAGCGCGATCAGCAATAGGCCGATCACGACCCAGAGCGCCAGGTTTTTGGTAAAGTTCAAAACTCCTCGCTTTCCATCGGCCTGAGACCGACGCGGGCGCCAGCAGCCCTGCCCACGCTCTCTAGATAATGTTCACATTCAATTTGGCAACTGTAAAGGCAGAGGCGGCCAAGGGCTGGGCGGGTCTAAAAAGGGCGATGGCCCTGCCCTGGCTGTGACCGAAATCGGGCAGGACCGGTTGGCCGCGCCGCCACAGGGCCGGCAGGGATGCCGCAGCCTCGCGGGGAATTGGCCGGCCGCGCTTGTCCGGGGGGAGCAAATCCCAGCCAACTTGGCCTAGCCGGGCAATAAATCCATCGCCCGGAGGGCGCAAATCGAAGCGACGGTCCCAGCGGATTGCATGGCTGGTTTGCGCCGGCCTACGCTCGGCGGCGGCGGCCGCTTCGCGACAGATGATGAGGCGCTCGTCCCGCCGAACGACATGGCAGCCCCCCAGGGTCCGGCTCCTGCCGGAATTGACCAGACTGTCGGCGAGGCGGGCGAGGCTCGCTTGACTCGGCGGATAGGGATCGCCACCGATCGCGATCAGGCAGCGCGCCAGGGCGCGTTCCATTGTCGCAGCCGGTGCCGCGCGCAGGGCCGCCAGCGGAATTTCGAGAAACCCCGCGGGGTCGATTCGGGCGGCGGCCAGAAGCAGGGCCACCTCGCCTTCGCGACGGCGACGCTGCTCGCCGATCTCGCTGGCGGCGGCGGCGAGGGTGGGGACGAGCTCAGGGGAAATCAGCCGGCGCCAGCGCACCCGCTCGAATTTCGGATCGCGGTTGGAGGGATCTTCGATCCACCGCTGCCCTGCCGCGGCAAGCGTGGCGAGGAGCCGCCTCGGGGCAACCGACAGCAAGGGGCGGATCAGGCGGACACCGTCGCGCTCGGCGATCGCGCTCATGCCGGCGAGACCGTCGGGTCCACCGCCGCGGGCAAGGCGCATCAGGACTGTTTCGGCCTGATCGCCCGCGTGATGGGCGAGCGCCAGATGCAGCACGCCCTGGCGCCGGCACCAATCGGTCAGCAGGTGGTAACGCGCCGAGCGCGCTTCGGCCTGCAGGGCCGAAGCGGGCCGACCACCCGGGTGCCGCCAGACGAGACGGTGATGGGGAATGGCGTGGGCCGCAAGCCAGCGCCGCACCTCGTTCACCTCGGCTGCCGATTCCGGCCGCAGGCGATGGTCGACGCTGAGCGCGATCGCTTCGCCGCCGCGCGCGGACGCCCAGCGATGACAGAGCAGGATCAGGGACATGCTGTCGGCGCCGCCCGAGACGGCAACGGCGATGCGCGGGCGCCTTTCGAACGGGCCGAGCCCGGCCATCAACCGGGCGAATTCCGCGGCACCGATGGGATCAGAGCCTATTTGGACAGTCCTCATGAGCCGCGCTGCATGTCGAAAAAGGGCTGTATGGCAGGAGAAGCGCGAAGAGCGTGTCCGTCGACACGGCCATGCGTTTCGACGAACCAGACGGCCGTTTTTGCTGCAGCCCGAAGGGACGCGGATCTTTTGGCCTTCGGTCGGCGTCGCTTGGCGCTCATGATCAGAGAGATCACATCGCGCCGCTCTCCTGGCCGACGGCCAAAATCCCTCGCGTCGCGGCCATGACGACTGTCCAAACAGGCTCTCAACCGCAGCCGTAGTGCTTCTTCTCTTGCTTCATGCGCTCCCTCACGCTGTCCGGGGCGCCGGGGAATTTCTTGTTGAGTTCGCTGAAGGCGACGCAGGCGTCGCTCTTCTTGCCGATCTGGCCAAGGGACATGCCGAGCTTCAGCAAATTGTCCGGCGCCTTACTGTTGTTCGGATATTTCTGATAACCCTCGGCAAATGTGACTGCCGCATCCTGATACCTGCCGCGCACGTAATACGTCTCTCCCAGCCAATATTGCGCATTGCCGGCGAGGAAATCTGTCGGATGCTGGCTGACGAAGGCACGCAACGCCCTTTCCGCCTCGTCGTAGTTGGCCTGGCGCAGCAGATCGAAGGCGTATTCGTATTGCGCCTCCACGGTGTTGCCGGGCAGTTGATAAGCCCCGCTCGATGCCGCAGCGGGCGCGGCGGTTGCCGGTTGCATCGTTCCGGCGCCGGTCGCCGGCTGGGTATTGCTCGCCTGGGTCTGGCTTTGGGTCAGCGTGCCCAGCGTCGCCGGCGCCAGGGAGGATTGCTTCAGCGGCGCATTCGGGTCGATTGGCTGGAGGGCGGGTTGGGCCGGCGGCTGGCCCAACACCGGTGTGACACCGGTCGTGTCCGTCACCGCCGCCCCGGCGAGAGGTGCCCCACCCCCGGCGGCCGGTTGGCCATGTTCGAGCGCATTCAGGCGAAAATCGACGTCCTGCGACAATTTATCGAGCTTGGTCGAAAGCTGTTTGAGATTGAAGCTGAGCGTCTCGACTTGGCCGGTCAGATTGCCCATCTGGGTCTCGAGCTGCTGCAGGCGCACCTCCTGATTGGCGGCCGCCTCGCCCGTCCCCGTGGCGGCTACGCTGCCGGCCGGGACCTGCCCGTTGTAGACTTGACGCTCCAGGTCCGAAAGCTCCTGTTGCAGACGGTCGACCTTGTCGGACAGACTCTGCACGTCATTATGCGCCCGGGCGGCCGGCGCGCCGGCCGCCACCGCCAATGCGAAGCCGACAACAGCCAGAAGGCGGGAATTCGAATTGTCGGGCCATTGTGCCCGGCGAAGCTTGATCATCCTGTCACGCTCATGCACCGCCCCGGGGCATGTCCGCAAAATTGGGCTCCAAGGGAAGCTAACATGCTTATGAGGGCGAAAATATGGCGCCCGTGGCGCCGATCGCAAGGCCGCCGAAAACAGTTGCGGCGCCTGTCGATGCCGCCTAAGACGGGTCGACAGACGCCGCAACTACAACGTCAGGCCGCGGCTACTGGAGAACGATCACTCCGCGGCGGTTCTGCGCCCAGGCTTCCTCGTTCGAACCGAGAACGGCCGGACGCTCCTTGCCGTAGCTGATCGTCTGCATCCGGTTCTGGTCGATGCCCAGCGCGGTCAGATAGTTCTTGACCGCCGTGGCGCGACGCTCGCCGAGGGCCAAGTTGTATTCGCGCGTGCCACGCTCGTCGCAATGACCTTCGACCACGAACCTGTACTGCGGATAGGTCTTGAGCCAAGTGGCCTGCTTCTGCAGCTGGGCCTGGGCTTCCGCGGTCAGATCGAAACGATCGAAGCCGAAGAACACGCGATCGCCGATGCTCTGCGTGAACTCCTCGACGGAGCCCGGCTGCGGAGCCTGCGGAACGGTCGACGTGGTGGTGGTCGAGGTGTTGTTGCCGCTGGTATTCGTGCCGCCCGTGTCGGCCGGCTTCGTGGAACAGGCGGCCAGCAGCAATGCCGCCGAGATCGCCATCACAACCTTGAATCGCATCATAAAACCTTTCGAACTTAGACCCAACCGGGAGTGAAGCCCCGCCGCGGGGGCATTGTCGCGACAACAACCTTCCCGTCAAAAACCCCCGACGGAATCGGCTGAATTCTGTTTCGCAACCGCAATATACCCAGCGTTCTCTACTGAATCAAGGGTAGGTTTCTACTGAATCAAAGGCGACCAAGCGGGATCGGACGCATCCAAAGGCGTCACGACTTCCCGCTCGTTATACCCGGTCAGATCGATCGTATAGAGCCGGGTGCGCCCCCCGCTGCCGTTGCTTCCGGTCGGGTCCTGCTTGAAAAATGCCAGGACGCGGCCGTTGGGGGCCCAGGTGGGCCCTTCGACCAGGTAGCCCTGGGCGATCTGGCGCTCGCCGCCGCCGTCAGGGTGCGTGACGCCGCTGTAGAACGCGCCACCGGCAATATGGGTGAAGGCGATGAAATCGCCGCGCGGCGACCAGACCGGCGTGCCGTATTTACCCTCGCCATGGCTGATGCGCTGAACGTTGCTGCCGTCGGCGTTCATCGTATAGATCTGCTGCGAGCCGCCGCGGTCCGATTCGAAGGCGATCTGTGTCCCGTCGGGCGAATAGGAGCCGCCGGTGTCGATCGCCGGGCCGTCGGTCAACCGCCGCACTTTTCGCGTGCGCAAGTCCATTTCGTAGATGTCGGTATTCCCGTTGGTTGCCAGGCTCATAATCACCCGCGTGCCGTCGGGCGAGAAGCGTGGCGCGAAGGTCATGCCCGGGAAATCGCCGAGCACTTCCTGCTGGCCGGTTTCGATGTTCAGCAAATAAACGCGCGGCCGATTATTGCGGTAACTGAGATAAGTGATGTCCTGCGTGCTCGGCGAGAATCGCGGCGTCAACACCAGATTGCTGCCGTCGGTCAGGAAGCGATGGTTCTCGCCGTCCTGGTCCATGATGGCCAGGCGCTTGATGCGTTTCGTCTGCGGGCCGGCCTCGGCGACATAGACGATGCGGGTTTCGAAATAACCGTCCTCGCCCGTCAGGCGCTTGTAGATCTCGTCCGCCACTTTATGGGCGATGGCTCGCCAGTTCTCTGGCGTGCTGGTGACCGCCTCGCCCACCATCTGCTGCTCGGCGAAGACGTCCCACAAGCGGAACTCGATGCGCAACCGGCCGTCCGACTGCGTCTCGACGGAGCCGCTGACCAGCGCCTGGGCATTGATGACGCGCCAATCGCCGAAACGCGGCAAGGTGCGCAGGCTCTCCGGCGTTTGGATGAAAGCCTTCTTGTCGATGGGTTTGAACAGGCCGGAGCGCTCGAGATCGGCCGCGACGACACCGGCGATATTGCCGCCGGCTTGCCCGTCCGTCGGTTGCTGGCCGTAGAAATCGACCACGGCGATCGGCATCGGTTGGACCGTGCCCTGGGTGATATCGATCCGCAGCTCGGCCCGGGCCACGCCGGCGATGAGGATGAGCGCAAGGAAGGCCGCAGAGAGTCGGTGAATCCTGGACATCGCTATGGACCTCAACTTTTGTCAACCATGATGGGGCGAGACGAGGAGAGCGAGAGAATTCCAGCTGGCATAGTCGGCCGGCGAAAGCGCAAAAGGACTGCATTTCAGGAAAGCACTTGTCGCCGTCGTTGCGGCGGCGCGATAGCCGGCGTCGGCGGCGAAATTCTGCTTGTTCAGAACCGTGACCATACGAACCGAACCATCCTGATTGAGCGCCAGCTGAATGGTGACCGCAGGCGCGTCGGCTGCTTCGGGCGCCCGCCAGCAATCGGAGAGGCGCCGGGCGATGGTCATGGCCGCGGTAATAGTTGCGGGCGGCGCCGCCGATGGATCGATGAGCGTTACGGTCAATCGCGTCGGCACTTGCTTGACCGGCTGCGGCGCGACAGTGGCCGCCGTCGAAGCGGGTGCCGCCGTTGTCGTCGCCTTGGCCGACGACGGCTTAGCGGTCTTGTCCTTGGCGCAAGCGCCAAGCGTCAGCAGCAGCAACGCTACCGCAAGAGCGCGATGAAGGGTTCGCGTCCTCATTGGCTCAGCACGCCTCCGGGGTTGAAATGAAACGTCGTCATCTTCCAGGTGTCGTATTTTCCGGGCGGCATGTGCAGCGGACTGCACTTCATTATGGCGCGCCTCGCCGCCTCCGCTGCCGCTT
>JBGPNG010000100.1:0-6244 GCA_041487395.1 Dongiaceae bacterium | reverse complement strand
CAGATCTACCTGCCGATCGCCGAGCTGTCGCTCAACGTCTTCCTGCTGCTCGGCATTGGCGGCGCCATCGGCTTCCTGTCCGGGATGTTCGGGGTCGGCGGCGGCTTCCTCCTGACGCCGCTGCTGATCTTCATCGGCGTGCCGCCGGCGGTCGCCGTCGCCACCCAGGCCAACCAGGTGGTCGCCTCGTCGGTCTCCGGCGTGCTGGCGCATTGGAGCCGCAACAACGTCGACTTCAAGATGGGGCTGGTGCTGCTGCTCGGCGGCATCGCCGGCTCGACGCTCGGCGTCGGCATCTTCAGCCTGCTGCGCACCGTCGGCCAGGTCGATCTCGTCATCGGCCTCGCCTACGTGGTGATGCTGGGATTCATCGGCGTCACCATGCTGGCGGAAAGCCTGCTGGCGCTGCGCCGACGGCGCCGGCGGGCGCCGCCGCGCAAGCTGCACCAGCACATCTGGATGCATGGCCTGCCCCTCAAGATGCGCTTCCGCAAGTCGCGCCTCTACATCAGCGCGCTGCTGCCGCTCGCCGTCGGCGCCGCGGTCGGCCTGCTGGCGGCGATCATGGGCACCGGCGGCGCCTTCATCATGGTGCCGGCGATGATCTATCTGCTCGGCATGCCGACCGCCGTGGTGGTCGGCACCTCGCTGTTCCAGATCATCTTCGTCGCCGCCAACGTCACCTTCCTGCAGGCCCTGCAGAATCAGACTGTCGATTTGACTCTGGCCGTGGCGCTGACCGTGGGCGGCGTCATCGGCGCCCAGATCGGCGGGCGGGTGGGCGCGAAGCTGCCCGGCGAACAGATGCGCGTGTTGTTGGCAGCCCTGATCCTGGCCGTTGCCCTGCGTTTGGCCTATGAACTTGGCGCCCATCCGGCCGATCTCTATTCGGCGATGTGGCTGGCGCCGGAGAGTTGACCATGGCCCGCGCGCGCCCCTGTCTGATTGCCGTCCTGCTTTTGTTTCTCGCGTATTCCGGCCCGTCCCGCGCCACGCCCCTGGTCGCCGATCTCTCCGATCATCTGATCGCGATCACGACGGGCTTCACCGGCGCCCAGGTCCTGCTGTTCGGGTCCACCGACGGGCCGGGCGACGTGGTGGCACTGGTCCGCGGGCCGACCGGGCGGGCCGTCGTCCGTCGCAAGGACAAACTGTTCGGGATCTGGGTCAATGCCGGGGCGCTCGATTTCGACGAGGTGCCGAATTTCTACGCGGTCGCTTCAAGCCGCCCGCTCGACCAGCTGCTGACGCCGGAAACCGCCCAGCGCTATGGCATCGGGCTCGACAATCTGGGAATTCATCCCGCCGAGACAAGCTCGCCGAAGAAATCCGCCGACATGCTAGGGGCGCTGACCCGGATCAAGGTCGGCGAAGGGCTGTATCTGCCGGAACCAGGCAAGGTCACTTTCCTCGGCCCCCAACTGTTCCGCGCCGATTTCAACTTTCCCGCCAATGTTCCTACCGGCAGCTATCTCGTCGAGATCCTGTTGATCCGCGATGGACAGATTGCCAGCGCCCAGACCACGCCGCTCGTCGTCTCCAAGATCGGCGTCGGCGCGGACATATATGAATTCGCCCATCGCTATTCGGCCGCTTACGGCATTATCGCCATCGTCATCGCGCTGCTGGCCGGCTTGGCCGCCCATATGGCCTTCCGGCGCGTCTAAGGGGGGAATCGCCATGAGCAACGATCCGGCTGCTGTCGCGAATCCTGGCTCGAGCCCTGCTCCGACCCCCGAGGCCGCGCCGCCGAAGCCCTCGGGCCGCATTTTCCTGGTTGTCATCGACAATTCGCCCGAGCTGGGCGTTGCCATGCGCTATGCCTGCCGGCGGGCCTGGCGCACCGGCGGGCGCGTCGCCTTGCTGCATGTCGTCGACGACGAGGATTTTCGCCAGTTCATCGGCGTCTCCGAGGTGATGCGCGACGAAAGCCGCCAGGAGGCCGAAGCCCTGGTGCAGAAGATGGCGAGCGAGGTGCAGAAGCTGTCCGGCGCCATGCCGGTGCTCTATCTGCGCGAAGGCAATCGGCGCGACGAGCTGTTGAAGCTGATCGCCGAGGAACCGACGATCTCGATCCTGGTGCTGGGTGCGTCCACCAATCCGAAGGGGCCGGGGCCGCTGGTTTCCGCACTCACGGGAAAATTCGTCAGCCGCCTGCGCATTCCCGTCACCATCGTGCCCGGAAACCTGTCGGACGAAGATATCGAAAGCCTGGCCTGAGCCGGTTCAGAGCGGTTCGGCGCCGGGCAGGCCGAAAACTTCCTGAGGGGCTGCCAGCCCGCGCAATTCGTGGTGGCCGAGCGAGACAAGCTCCGAGCCGCAAGGCGAGGCGAAGCGGGCCGAGCTCAGAAGCTGGCGGCCGAGAGGCCCGCAGAGATTGGCGATCCGTGCGGTCAGATTGACCGCCGGGCCGATGACCGTGAAATCCAGGCGCTCCGGCGCGCCGATATTGCCGTACATCACCGGGCCGGTATGCAGAGCCAGGCCAAGTTCGATCGTGCGCTCGCCCTTGGCTCGTCGCGCGACATTGGCGGCCGCCATCCGCGTCAACGCCTCCCGCCCCGCATGAAGGGCCGTGCGGCAGGCGCGGTCGCGGTCGAGATCGTCCATGATGGGAAAGATCGCCAACATGGCATCGCCGATGAACTTCAGCACCTCGCCGCCATGTTCCGTCACCGGCCCGGCCATGAGTTCGAAATAGTCGTTGAGAAGCGCGATCACTTCGTCGCTTGGCCGGGTTTCGCTGAACGCGGTGAAATTGCGCAGATCGCACAGCCAGATGGCGGCGGCGATCGTTTCGCCCTCGCCGCGGCGAATGGTGCCGGCGAGCACGCGCGATCCCGCCTGCGGCCCCAGATAGATCGAAAGCAATCCCTTCAGCATGCCTCGCAACGAACGGGATTCGGTGCAGGCGGCAAGTGCGGGCAATAAGCCGACAATCATGGCGATGTGATCGTCGCTGAAACCGTTGGGATGGCTGGTCGCCCAGCTCGCGGCCTGGCGGCGGTTGCCCGCCAGTTCGAGCGGGGCAACGAAATAGTCGGTGAAACCCTCGGCCCGCAGTTCGGCCATGATCGGAAAATCGTCGTCGGCGGGTGCGCCCGTCAGGCGGCGGCGAACCAGCTCGGCGCTGGAATAGACGAGATAGAGTGGGCTTTTTTCATAGGCGCCGGATTCGATCGTGTCATAGCCGTAGCGCGTTTCCTCCGCCCCCAGGCCGCGCCGCCAAAGAATCCGCACGCCGGCCACCTGCGGGTGCAGCATCCGGCCGTGCAGTCCGACACGTTCCAGCGGCATGCCGCGGGCGACGAGAAGGTCGCACAGCCCGCCCAGAAGTCCATCGACATTCTCGGCCAGCCGCCCGACCTGCAGCAGCCAGTCGGCCGGCGCCAAGGCAGAGGCGGGGCGGGAATTAGGGGAGGGCATATCCATGAGGCGGCGATCATCGAAGCGGGGGTTCTTGGCGTCAAGCCTGCCGACGTCGCCAAATCGCTAATGCCCGGAGTATTTTTGGGGTTGAAGGCGGTCCTGCCTTGACCCATGTTCGCCCAAGGTATGAGTTGGAAGGGCGATTCCCGCATCGCCATCTGGAGAACAGCATGTTCATCGAGACCGAGCAGACCCCCAATCCGGCAACGCTCAAATTCCTGCCCGGCCGGGGCGTCATGGCCAAAGGCACGGCGGATTTCCCCAGCGCGGAAGCGGCCGAACGCTCGCCGCTCGCCCAGCGCCTGTTCCAGGTCGAGGGTGTGGCCGGCGTCTTTCTCGGTGCCGATTTCGTCACCGTGACCAAGACCGACACGAAGACCTGGCAGGTGCTGAAGCCCGCGATCCTGGGCATCGTCATGGAGCATTTCGCCACCAATCGGCCGGTGATCTTGGAAGATACGGCGGCACCGGCGGCGGCATCCGCCGAAGGCGAAGACAGCGAGATCATCACCCAGATCAAGGAACTGATCGAGACGCGCGTCCGCCCGGCCGTGGCACAGGACGGTGGCGACATCATTTTCCAGGGATTCGAGGACGGCGTGGTCTATCTGCATATGCAGGGCTCCTGCGCCGGTTGCCCGAGTTCGACGGCGACGTTGAAGGCGGGCATCGAGAATATGCTGAAGCATTACGTGCCCGAAGTCGTCGAGGTGCGCTCCGTCGCCTGAACCGGCGTGAAAGCGGCCCGGCCCTAAAATCCGGTGATGCGCAGGCCTCTCGATCCGGCCGCCCTCGATGTGCTGTTCAAAGAGGCGCGCACGCATTCCTCGTTCACCGCCCTGCCGGTTGACGACGCCATTCTGGCGACTGTCTGGAATCTCGCGCGCATGGGGCCGACCTCGGCCAATTCGAGTCCCGGCCGCATCGTCTTCGTCAAATCCGTGGAAGCCAAGAAATTGCTGGAGCCGGCCCTGTCGTCGGGCAACCGAGCCAAGACGATGAAAGCGCCGACGACCGCGATTTTCGCCTATGACATGCAGTTCTACGACCTGCTGCCGCGGCTTTTCCCCCAGGACGACGCGCGGTCCTGGTTCGCCGGCAATGATGAGGCTATCCGCGTCACGGCGTTTCGCAACGGCACATTGCAGGCCGCCTATTTCATCATCGCGGCCCGCGCGCTCGGCCTCGATTGCGGGCCGATGTCGGGTTTCGACAATGCCAAGGTCGATGCCGCATTCTTTCCCGACGGGCGCTATCGCTCCAACTTCATCTGCAATCTGGGATATGGCGATGGCCAGCGCATCGGCCCACGCAATTCGCGCCTTGAGTTCGACGAGGCCTGCAAGATTCTCTGAGCGGCCCTCTTGGTCTGATCCTAACGCTTCCTACCGAAGCGTTAGGTGAATCGGACCACCGGATCGAATAATTAGTGGGTCGAACCAGCCAACGGATGGGAGTCATCCGTTGGCATCAAACCACTGGGCCCCTCTACATCAGCCGTTCGGGCAAAGCGGAATCGCTGTAAAGCGGATATTGCCGGCTGTTGAAGAGCTGGTAATGCCACCATTCGTTCCGGTAGAAGTCCCAGCCCGCCGCCGTCATGATGCCGAGAAGCGTGAAGCGATTGGCCTGCGCCGGTCGGGAAACCTCGAGGTTACCATGATGGGAGAGCGGCGTGAACGCATCGAAGCCGGTCCCCATGTCGAGTTCGCGGCCGTCGCCGCCGAGCAGCGTCAGGTCGACCGCGACGCCGCGCGAATGGGGCGAGCCGCGCCGGGGATCGGCCAGGAATTCGGGATCGGGCGTATGATTCCACAGCACCCATTGCGCCTCCGTCGGGCGATAGGCATCGAGTATCTTGAATCGATAGCCTTGCGCGCGCGCCAGCGTGACGGCGCGGTCGAGGGCGGCCGCCGCATCGGCATGGAGATAGCAATGCGCCCGGCGATAGATCGGCTTGCCGGTGAAATTTCCGGACGTGGCATAGGCAAGCGCGATCTCGACATCGTGGTCGGCCGCGGCGATGGGCAGCAGGCTCATGCGCGCTCCTGATCCTTCTTCAGGCCGCCCCTCCTATCACGCCGGCGCCAAGGGACCCAAGCGGTGAGCCGGACAATCCTCGCCCTCGATGCCGCGGCGTCCGCTTGTTCGGTCGCGGTCGGTCGCGGTCGCGACATCCTGGCCCAGCGCGACGCAGCCATGACGCGCGGCCACGCCGAGGCGCTGATGCCGCTTGTCCTGGAGACGATGGCGGCGGCGGGGCTTGAGTTTCCCGATCTCGATCAGATTGCCGTCGGCGTCGGGCCGGGCAGTTTCACGGGCATCCGGATCGCGCTCGCCACGGCCCGCGGCATCGCGCTCGCAGCCGGTCTGCCGGTTTTCGGGGTCGACAGCTTCAGCGCGGTGGCGGCGGCACTTCCCGCGGACATCCGCCGGGGCCGCTCGCTGCTCGTGGCGATCGATTCGAAGCGGCGTGAATTGTTCGGGCGATATTTCGATGCCGAACTGAATGTCTTGGGCGAGCCGATGGTGCTGCATGCGGCGGCCTTGCTCGCCCGGCGCCCGGCCGGCCCCCTGCTGATCGCCGGCGATGGGGCGCCGTTGTTGCCGGCAGCGCCGGATGCGTTGCGCGCCCAAGGGACGGGGCGGCCGGGCGCCGCGGCCATCGCCGTTTTGGCGGCCGAAGGGCGCGTTCTACTTGCCCCGCGCCCGCTTTACTTACGTTCCCCGGATGTAACATTATTGTGACCAATCCCGACGCTCCTGGCCGCATTCGCCCGGTCGGCGCATTCGAATTGGAGGTATTGGCCGACCT
>JBGPNG010000099.1:0-6265 GCA_041487395.1 Dongiaceae bacterium | reverse complement strand
TCAAGACCTATACCGATGACTTCGACAAGCAGCTCGATCAGCCGGTTGCAACGCTGCAGGGCGAGCTCGACAGCCGCCAGGATCTGTTGCGTAGCGCGGAAAGCAGCATGGGCGACTTGATCGCCGAAGCGCTGCGCGCGGCGAGCGGCGCCGATATCGCGATCGTCAACGGCGGCGGCATCCGGGGCAACCGGCTCTATCCGGCGGGCAGCGTCCTGACCCGCAAAGACATTCAGCGGGAGTTGCCCTTCGACAACAGCCTGGCGGTGGTCGAACTCAGCGGCGCCGATATTCTGGCGGCTCTCGAGAACGGCGTTTCCCGTTTCGCCGATAAGGCCGGGCGCTTCCCGCAGATCGCCGGGCTCGCCTTCCTCTTCGATCCGGGCAAACCGGCCGGCAAGCGCGTCGTCAGCGCCAATGTCGCGGGCGCGCTGCTCGATCCGAAGAAAATCTACAAGGTCGCGACCAACGACTATATGGCCGGCGGCGGCGACGGGTACGACATGATGGTCAAGGCGAAGAAGCTGGTTGGCGCCGGCCAGGGCCGCCTGCTCACCCAACTGGTTGTCGACTACCTAAGCACCAAGGATAAAATCGCACAGCAGATCGACGGGCGGATTCGCCGGGTCGATTAGCCGCGCGCCGTTCGCGCAAGCGCGGTCAGCGCACACCCGCGGGCGGCGTGTAGAAACTATTGCCTGCGGTCGGCAGGGATTCGTGAACTTCCGCCACGCTCGGAGTACGCTTCATGGCGCGCACTGCCGCTTCATATGTGGCCTGGCGATTGTTGCGGAAGACCGCATCGGCGTCGTCCGCGCCCCACGCCACCCAGACAGCGGCAATGATGCACCATTCGTCGGCGGCCTCCGGCGGAAACACGCCGTCCAGCAGCGCCTTGGCCACGCCTTCGGCAACGCCGGCCTGGGCTGGACCCCAGTTCATGTTTTCATGTCGCTCGCCGCGCAGATCGGCCTTGCCGGCGAACAGCGTGATCGGCTTCACCGGCACATTGGCCTTCAACACCACCATGAAGGGGATATAGCCCTGGCGCGGTGCCGCCGCGGCGGTGGCAAGCGCGGTGCCCACGGGCCCGTTGCGCGGGCCGATATAGAGATTGATATGGGCGGCGTTGGGCTTGTCGCCGACTAGGGATTCACCGATATGCATGGAATCTCCTTATGACTCGCTATGCGCGGCGGAACTTGTGGATTGTCGCTCGCGGCCGCCGGCACCTGCAAGCCATCCCGTCGCCGCCAGCCCTCTCGACCCCCGGCGCTTGGCGGAGTAGCTTGGGCGTGGGTGCCTGTAATACGAAAAAGCCGCGCTATGCCTGAAGCTCGCCTCCAGCCGATCGACCCCATCGAACGGCTTCGGGCTCAATCGACCCTTAACCCTGCCGGGAACGCCCGATGAACGAAGCGCTCTACCGCAACATGACGGCCGATCAGCTTCGGGGGCAATATAACCCGAGCCGCAGCCTGCCCGAGGCACCTCGAATCTTTCAATCCTGGAAGGAACGCAGTGCGACCTTCCGCGCTCAGGCCAAGGCGAAGCTCGATATCCCCTATGCCGAGCACCCGGCCGCGCGCTTCGATCTCTTCCTGCCCGATGCGCCGGCGCCGCGTTTGCATGTCTATATCCATGGCGGTTATTGGCAATCCTTCGGCAAGGGCGATTTCAGTTTCATCGCCGAGGGCCTGACCAAGGCTGGCTTCGCCGTCGCGGTTCTGGGTTTCCCGCTCTGTCCGAGCGTGCCGCTGCCGATCGTCGTCCGCCACGTCCGGCTGGCATTGGCTTATTTATGGCGCGAGGCCGAAAAACTGGGGTTTCGGCAAGACAAGATCCAGATTTCCGGCCATTCGGCCGGAGCCCATCTCTGCGCCATGCTGATGGCCACGCTGTGGCCGAAATTTCAGGCGGGTCTGCCCGAAGATATTCTCCATAGCGCCATTATGATCAGCGGAATTTTTGAGCTGGAGCCGTTGCGCCATATCGAGACGGGCCGCGCCCTGCAATTGACTCCCGAGTTGGCGAAGAAGCTCAGCCCGCTGTTTCTGAAGCCGGCCAGCAAGGGCCGTGCACTGCTCTGTACCGGCGGGCTCGAAAGCATGGAATTCCGGCGCCAGAGTGCCATCTTCGGGCGCACCTGGGCGCGCCATGGAACCCAGCTCGAAGTCATTACCTTCACCAACCGCCATCATTTTACGGTGCTCGACGAACTTGCGCCCGCAAACGCGCCGCTCGTTCGCCGCGCGCAAGATCTGCTCGATTTCTGATCGCCGGCGGGCGCGCCCGCACGAACTTGCCAGAATGGAGAGTAACTATGGCCAGCCGCCGCAAAGTGATCATCACCTGCGCCGTCACCGGCTCGATCCACACGCCGACGATGTCGCCCCATCTGCCGATCACGCCAGCGGAGATCGCCCAACAATCCATCGCCGCGGCGGAGGCAGGAGCCTCCATCATCCATCTTCATGCCCGCGACCCCAAGGACGGCCGGCCCACCCCCGACCCCAAAGTGTTCATGGAGTTCCTGCCGCGCATCAAGCAGGGCTGCGAC
Source organism: Dongiaceae bacterium (assembly GCA_041487395.1). Classification (GTDB taxonomy): domain Bacteria; phylum Pseudomonadota; class Alphaproteobacteria; order Dongiales; family Dongiaceae; genus DASXQK01. Next base: position 3,705 of record JBGPNG010000099.1, on the reverse strand, counting down.
GCCGTCATCAACATCACCACAGGCGGCGGCCATGGCATGACCCTGGAAGATCGGCTGGCGGCACCTTTGCGCGCGAGCCCGGAGATGACATCGCTCAACATGGGTTCGATGAACTTCGGCCTTTATCCGATGCTCGATCGCTACAAGGAATTCAAATACGAGTGGGAGAGGAAGCACCTCGAAGGCAGCCGGGATTTCATCTTTCGCAACACCTTCAAGGATATCGAGCGGATCATGAGGGAGTTGGGCGAAGGCCACGGGACGCGGTTCGAATTCGAATGCTATGATGTCGGCCATCTCTATACCCTTGCCCATTTCCTCGATCGCGGGCTCGCCCAGCCGCCGCTGTTCGTCCAGACGATCTTCGGCATATTGGGCGGCATCGGCGCCGATCATGAAAATCTCGTCCATATGCGGCGCATTGCCGACAAATTGTTCGGCGACGCCTATCACTGGAGCATTCTCGCGGCCGGGCGCCATCAGCTCGGTTTCGTGACCCTGGGCGCCATCATGGGCGGCAATGTCCGCGTCGGGCTCGAAGACAGCCTCTATGCGGGCAAGGGCAAGCTTGCCACCTCGAACGCCGAGCAGGTCTCCATCGTCCGCTCGATCCTGGACAATCTCTCCCTCGATGTGGCGAGTCCGACCGAAGCGCGTCAGATGCTGGGCCTCAAGGGCGGCGACCGGGTGGCGTTCTAGGGCGTATTGGCAGGGCCCAACGGCTCTAATCTCGAAAACCGGTCAATCCTGCTGTCAGCGCGCGAGGAGAGCCCGCCGGGAAATCCAACTAAAGCGCAGCCCCAGGAGAGCGGCTGCTGCAGCAAGACCGGCCACCAAGCCCAAGGCCAGGCCAATTGCGCCTTCAGCCTGGCGATAGCCAAAGTAGTAACTAAGCGGAATGGCGCAGCCACCGAAGGCGATGGCGTAGATAGCCGTCGGCAATAACACATCGCCGGCGCCGCGCAGCGCGCCCATCAACACACTTTGGACGCCATCGAAAACAACCAAAACGCCGAGCACTGCGAGCACTGGTACCGCAGCGGCGATGACCGCCGGGTCGAGAGTGTAGGCAGCGGCGATTTGGCTGCCTAACAAGCTAATGCTCGAGCCAACCAGCAGCATCAGACCAAGAACGAGGCCGACGGCAGCCCAACCGGCCTTAGAGATGCCTTTCTGGTCGCCACGCCCGATCGCATTACCGACGCGCACCGCCGCTGCTGTCGCCAACCCCAAGGACAGCATATAGAAGAACGAGATCACGTTGTTCGACAGCTGATAAGCGGCGAGCGGCGTTTTGCCGAGCCAACCGGCCATTATCGTCGCGCCGGAGAAAGCCATTGTCTCGAACCCGACCGACAAGGCAACCGGTAATCCCAGCAGCAGGAGCTTGCCCAGCAGGCGATAGTGGCCGGCAAGAGGAGCGTAGATTCCAAAGCGCTCTGCGTCTGGCAGCAGCAAGGCATAGCCGGACAGCAGAAGGAACATGAGCCATAGTGTGATCGAAGTTGCCAGTACCGCACCCGCGGCACCCATGGCCGGTAGCCCTGCACCGCCGAAGGCCAGAGCCCAGCCGAGGGCCAGATTGACGAGATTGCCGCCGAGGGAAACCAACATGGCGGCGCGCGGTCGGCTGATGCCTTCAAAGAAGGTGGTGGTGGCCATATAGAGCATGATGCCCGGCATGCCCAAGGCCCACATCCGCAGGACCTGACCGCCGCCCCGCGCGATTTCATCATCTTCACCCAGCAGGCGCAGCAGGCTGTCGCCTTGCCATTGCAGCAAGGCATAGATCAAACCGAGACTACCGGCGAGCAGCAAAGCAAGGCGCCAAATTCGACCGCAATCGGCGAAACGGTCGGCACCGTGGGCCTGAGCGGTCAGCACCAGCGAGCCCACGAGAAGCCCGATCCCGATGGCGAGCATGATGAGTTGCGGCCCCATGCTGATGCCGACGAAGGCGAGCTCGTTACCGCCCGCCCGCCCGGCCAAGATTGTATCGACGGTCAACATGGCGACCAGCCCAGCGCGCGCCAACATGACAGGCAGAGCCAAAGTGGCGGTGCGCTGTAGATGATGGCCCAGGGGCACCGGAGGATGCATTGCCACTGACATACTGTGAAAATGGAGACTTCCGAAATCGGGGGTTTTCTAGTTTTAGTACAGTATTACGGTTAGTCGATCATGGTCAAATAAGCGGAAATGGTGTTATTTTAAACCCGAATCGCCGTTTCAACCGCACATCGATTCCGCGGAGAGCCGACTTGATCACACAGCTGAAAGCTTCGTTTTTCGCCTGACCGTTCTCACCCAGCGATTCTGTCTGCTAACTGCCCGATCGGGGATACGTGATGTGGATTTCCGGTTGTTTCTCCGCCAGTTATGCCGAAGCCCGCGACAAATTTCGCGACGCCGCCCGGGCAGCCGGCGCTGCGCTCGACGTCCATCACAATCCGGCAACCGGGCCCGACGGCTTGGTACTTACGACCGAAACCGCCAGGCTCGGCCCGCGCCAAGCCCAGCGACTTCTGATCGTCATGTCGGGGACGCATGGCGTCGAGGGCTTCTGCGGCTCGGGCCTGCAGGTCGGACTGCTCGAAAGCGGCGCCGCCGCCGAGCGTCCGGCCGCCACCGCCCTGCTGATGATCCATGCCATCAACCCGAGCGGCTTCGCCTGGATCCGGCGGGTGACCGAGGGCAATGTCGACCTCAACCGCAATTTCGTCGATCATGGCCGACCCTATCCAGCCAATCCGGGGTATGAACTGCTGCGCGAGGCGATCTGTCCGAGCGACTGGAGCGCCAAGGGTCGCGCCGCCGCCGACGCCATTCTCGATGCCTATGAGGCCGCGCATGGCGCCATGGCCTTGCAGACCGCTATTAGCGCCGGGCAGTTCGTCGATCCAGCGGGCCTCTTCTATGGCGGGCGGACACCAACTTGGTCGAACCGGACTTTGCGCGAAATTCTTCGGCGCGAAGTCGTCGGGACCCGTCACGTCGCCTTCATCGATCTTCACAGTGGCCTCGGCCCCTATGGCGTGGGCGAGATTATCAACACCCATGTTTCCAGCCATCCTGGTTACCGGCGGGTAAAGGATTGGTTCGGCTCCGAAGCGACATCGAGCGAGGAGGGCAGCTCGGCCTCCGCAGCGCTGATCGGCACGGCCAACATCGCCCTCGACGAGGAACTGCCTCAGGCCACTGTCACCGGCATCACTCTCGAATACGGCACCGTACCGGTGCGCGAATTGCTCGAGGCGCTGCGAGCCGACAACTGGCTGCATAAGCATGGCCGCCTCGATAGCGCGGAAGGTCGCGCCATCAGTGCCAGACTGCGCCAGGTCTTCTATCCCGATACAGACGACTGGCGGGGAATGGTCTGGGAGCGGGCAATCGACGTCGTTCGGCGAGCGTTGCGCGGGGTGTCGCAGTCGTGAGGCTCTCCGGCGCGGACCTAACCGTCGAGCAGCGGATGAAGAATGTCGCGCCCGCGCGCCGAGCCTCAGCAACAATAGACCTGCGGCACCATGTGGACACCGAAGCTGGGGATTCATATCCCGTACGACTACCTTAAAGGTAGTTGGAACGCCAGGCACACTTTTTTGGTGTATTTTCCTTACATTATTGTAAGATTAGAGGATATTTTCTCGCCAACAACAAAAAACCAGAGGAAATGACGAGGGGGCGGTCGATGGCGGTGCTTTCAGC
>JBGPNG010000098.1:0-6272 GCA_041487395.1 Dongiaceae bacterium | reverse complement strand
GGCGCGGCCCTCTCGTTCATTCTGCTGGGTATCGTGTTGCTGATCCTGGCGGTCTGTTATCCCTTCCTGCGTCGCCACCTCCAGGGCGCGGCATGAGCCGGCTGTGGTCCACCCTGCTGAAGTGCCACCTGGCTCTCATCCTGGGGTTTCTGTACGTGCCCATCGCCGTGATGATCGTCATGGCCTTCAACCGTTCGCCGCTCTACGAACTGCCGGTGGTGTGGGACACGGTGTGGTTCCAGCATCTGGTGAGCAACGACAGGCTCATCGACGCCAGCGTCAACTCGGTCGTCCTGGCGCTTGTCAACATGATCGTCGCCACCATGCTCGGCACCATGGCGGCCTTCGCCTTCGCCCGATATGAGTTCCGCGGCAGATCGCTGCTCCAGCTCCTGCTGTTCCCGCCCATCACCATTCCCTGGCTGATCATCGGCACCTCGATGCTGGTACTGTTCTTCTGGATTGGCATCGGCCGGGGATTCCACGCCTTGCTGCTGGGCCATGTCGCGCTTTCGCTGCCATACGTGATCATCGTCGTGGGCGCCAGGCTCAAGGGCTTCGGCCCTGCTTATGAGGAGGCGGCCGCCACTCTGGGCGCCACGCCCTGGCAATCCTTCTGGCGCGTCACGGTGCCGCTGATGGCGCCAGGCATGGTTGCCGCGGCCTTGTTCGCCTTCGCCGTCTCCTTCGATCAGTTCGTCATTTCCTATTTCCTGGCGCCGCCAGGGCGGACGACCTTGCCGGTCGAGATCTATTCCGCGATCCGCAAAGGCTTTACCCCGGAGGTCAACGCCATCTCCACCATCATCATCCTGGTTTCCATGGGCTTGATGCTGTTGTTCGCCCGCTTTTACAAGTTCGGAGGCGAGCGATGAGCGTCGTCGAGATCGACCGCGTTGAAAAGCGATATGACAGCGTGAGGGCGCTTGCGGGCGTTTCGCTGACCTTCGCCGATGGCGAGTTCTTCGGCCTTCTGGGGCCGAGCGGCAGCGGCAAGACAACGTTGCTGCGCGCCATTGCCGGCTTCGTCGAGCCCGACAGCGGCGAAATCCGCCTCGATGGCCGGGATATCGGCCACACGCCGGTGCATCGGCGCGAAATCGGGATGGTGTTTCAAAACTATGCGCTCTTCCCCCATATGAGCGTGCACGAGAATATCGCCTTCGGCCTCAGCGTGCGCGGCGAACGGGGTGCCGCGGCCGACAAGCGGGTTAGCGAAATGTTGGCTCTGGTTCGCCTCGCGGGGTTTGAGCGCCGCCAACCGCGCCAGCTCTCCGGTGGCCAGCAGCAACGGGTGGCGCTGGCGCGCGCGCTGGTCACCCGGCCCAAGCTCTTGCTCCTCGACGAACCGCTGGGGGCTCTCGACAAGCGGCTGCGCCAGCAGATGCAGATCGAACTGAAGCAGATCCAGCGCGAGGTCGGCATCACGACGGTCTTCGTGACCCATGACCAGGAGGAGGCGCTGACTCTGTCCGACCGAGTGGCGATTTTCAACGAAGGCAATGTCGTCCAGGCCGGCAAGCCGCTTGAGGTGTATGAGCGGCCGGCCACGGCGTTTGCCGCCAATTTTCTGGGTGATGCGAATTTTTTCGAGGGCCGGGTCGAAGCGCCGGGCCGTGTCGCGACGGAGCTGGGGGCGCTGCTGACCAATGATGCGTTGCCGGCCATCGGCGAGCCTGCCACGATTGCGGTTCGGCCGGAAAAGATCTCCCTGCTGCCGCTGTCGGCCCCGTCGCGGGGTGAGAGCAACAAGCTGCAAGGCCGCCTGACCCAGGCCGTCTATTCCGGCATGAGCACGACCTACAAAATCAAACTGGGCGACCGCGAGCTTACCGTTTTTGAACAGAACCGAGGTGAGCCGGCCTTCGCAGCCGGCGAGGCCGTTCGCCTGGAGTGGTCGCCGGCCCATAGCGTCGTCGTGAAGCCGTGAGCAAGCCACTTGCCCCGATCGGCGCGAATACCGTGCATGTCGTGGTCGATATGCAGCGCCTGTTCGCCGAGGAAACCGGCTGGCGAGTGCCCACATTGGACTCCATTCTGCCGAACGTGCGTCGGTTGATCGATCACCGGCCGGAACGCGCCCTCTACACCCGTTTCGTCACGCCGCCGGGCATATCAGGCGCGCGAGGCGTCTGGCAGTCGTTCTATCGTCATTGGCCGCAGGTCACCCAAGATCGGCTGTCGGCGGATTTTTGCGATCTCGTGGAGCCATTGGCGGCATTGGCCCCACAGGAAGCTCAGATCAACAAGGACGGGTTCTCCGCCTTTACAAGCCCGGCCTTCGCGCCGGCGCTGACAAGGCTGGGCTGCGCCGTGTTGGTGCTGAGCGGGGTCGAGACCGATGTCTGCGTGTTCGCCACCGCGCTGGACGCGATCGACCGGGGGTTGCGGGTGGTGATTGCCAGTGACGCGGTGACCAGTTTCTCGCTGGATGCCCATCGGGCGATGTTCGACCATGTGCTGCCGCGCTTCGAACATCTGATCGATCTGGCAACGACCGATGCGATCCTCGCCGCCTGGAAATAGGATCACCGATGACGCAGGCAGCCATCCGCGAGGGCCGGTTCTGGAACAGTTGGGACAGCGAGCACCCGGCAGCGATGCGTTACCTGCCGCTGGGGCTCGATCTCGGTTTTTGCGCCTACGCGGCGAGCCGCAACAGCTTTACTCGGTTCCCGGCCGGCGCGCCCGGCATCGGCCTCGGTCGCCGGCGCATTGACGGCGATGGCATCGAGCTTTCGCTCGTTCACGCAGGGACGGCTCTGGCCCTGGCTTATGACAAGCCCGATCCGTTCACCCTTCGCGGCCGATGGCGGGCGGGCAATATGGCCGAATGGGGATTGCGATTTTGGGTGATGCTGACGCTCGGCAGCGAAGATGGCGTCGAATGGCATTTCGATCCGGCCACCAGCCAACTCTCGGCGCAAATTCGCGGCCAGCATGTCGTCGTATTGGGCGAACGGCCGCCACTGCTGGCGACGTTCCATGACGACATCGCTGCGCTGCGCGGGGAATACGAAACCAAAGGCTATTTCTGTCTTGATTCGCGGGGTGAGCAAGGCCGGTTTGCCGTGCTGCGCTATCATCTCGAAGAAATGCCGAGCTTTGCCTTCGCCGCTGGCATCGCCGAAACCCGCGCTCAAGCAATGTTGCGCGCCAAATCGGCGCTCGAGAAGCCGATCGAACCTCTGCCCGAGATCCACGGCGGCGCCTATGCCGGCGCACTGGATGCCGTGCGCGACGTGATCGGATGGAATACGGTCTGGGACCCTGTCAACCGCCGGCCCTACACCTCGCTCAGCCGAAACTGGGTCAGCCAGAAATTCGGCGGCTTTGGGGTCTGGCTCGACGACGTGCTCTATCACGCACTCATGGCCGGGATGTTCGATGCCGAGGTGGCGCGCGAGAATTTGCGCGCAGTCTTTGCCGGCGCCACGGCTGCCGGCAATCTGCCTTGCCTGCTGACCGGTCGCGATGCCTGGATCGATCGCAGCCAGCCGCCCATCGGTGCGTTCATCTGCTGGATGCTCTATCGCCGGCTGGGCGATCGGGACCTGTTGCGCGAAGCCTGGCCGGTGCTGCGGGCAAATCACGATTGGTGGTGGGCGACGCGCGACGGCAACGGCGACGGCCTGGTCGAATACGGCACCTCGCCGGTCGGCGGCGGGCTCTATCGCGGCACCAAGCTGGCGGCAAAGGACGAATCCAGCATGGATAATTCGCCGACCCATGACGAGGCGCGCCTCGATACCAGGAGCTGGACTCTCGATTGTGCCGATGTCGGGTTGAACAGCCTGCTGGCGCTGGACGGTGAAATGCTGGCGCTGATCGCCGGCCAAGTCGGCGAGGCGGGTGAGGCCAAGCGCCTCGCCGATCGAAGCGCGGCGTTGAATCTGCGCATCGCCGATCGCCTGTGGGATGCGGAGCGCAGCGTGTTTGCCAATCGCCTGTGGTCCGGCGCCTTCGTGCGCAGCGTGGCACCACCCAGCTTCTATCCGCTGCTTTGCGGCGCGGCGCGGCCCGAGCAGGCTCGCGCCATGGTCGCCATGCTGTCGAACCCACGCAAATTCGGCGGCCAATGGCTGCTCGCCTCCGTCACGCGCGACGACCCTGCCTTCGCCGACAATGTCTATTGGCGCGGGCGCATCTGGCCGCCGTTGAATTTCCTCGTCTATCACGGGTTGAAGCGCGCGGGATTTTCCGAGGCCGCGAGCGAGCTTGCCGACAACGGATTTCGCCTGTTTCAGGGCGAGTGGCGTCACCGCCGCCATTGCCCGGAGAATTATAACTCGGTGAGCGGGGCCGCCCTCGATCAGCCCGACACGGACTCCTTTTATGGCTGGGGCGCGCTGATGCCCGCCATCGCCGTGGCCGAAGCCACCGACATCACGCCCTGGAGCGGCTGGGAGGTGACCCATGGCGATGGGATTTGCCTCGGGCCGCTGCTGACGCCGGTGGGCCCGGCGACGATCGATTCCGCCGATGGCGTCCTGACGATCTCGACCGCCGGCGAGACGGTCTTCCGGACCAATATCAAGGGCCGGGTGACACATCTCGAACTTCGCCCTCAAACGGCGAAGGCGATATTGCCGGCCGGACCAGCGGGTTGGATCGAGCTGCCCGGGCGTGCGATTCGCTCGGCGCGGTTGGAAGGCAAAACCATCGGCACCGGTGCGCGAATCGATGTTCCCGCCGGGGATCGCCCGCAGCGCTTGGAGATCGACCGAGGCAACGCATGATCGTTGTCTTCGGCTCCATCAATGTCGATGTTGTCGTGCCGGTGAAAAGCCTGCCGCGCCCCGGCGAAACGGTGTTGGGCCGCTTCTACAAGCTGGTCGCGGGCGGCAAGGGGGCCAATCAAGCTCTTGCCGCCTCGCGGGCAGGTGCGGTGACCCGCATGGTGGGCGCGGTCGGCCGTGACAGCTTCGCCGAGGTGGCGCTGGCCGATATGGTGGCCGCTGGCATCGATCTCTCCGGCGTTCGGCGCTGCGGTGTTGCGACCGGCTGCGCGGTCATCTGCGTCGATAAGGCGGGGCAAAATCAGATCGCGGTTGCCGCCGGCGCCAATCTGAGGGCGCGACAAGGGGATTTGCCCGACGGACTCCTAGGCCCGCATAGTCTGATTGCGATGCAGATGGAGGTGCCCCCGGCGCAGAACTGGGCGCTGGTTACCCGGGCCCGCGCGTTGGGGGCCCGCCTCCTCCTGAACGTGGCGCCGGCGGGACCGCTCCCTAGGCTGATTCTGCCTGCGCTCGACTGGCTCGTGGTGAATGAGATCGAGGCGGCGGCGATAGCGGCCAATCTGGGGCTGGGACAGGAAAATTCGCGCGCGATCGCAGCAGCACTTTCCAAAGCGACGGGGATTACAGTGGTGGTGACGTTGGGTGCCGTGGGCGCCGTCGCTTTTGCCGGCAAGCAAGGCTGGGAGATCGGCGCGCTCCCCATCAAACCAGTGGACACGACGGCTGCCGGCGATGCATTCGTGGGCGCATTTGCCGCCGCCCTGGATGAAGGCGCCGATCTGCCGGCAGCACTGCGACGAGGCAGCGTCGCGGGCGCCCTTGCCTGCCTCGCCCGCGGCGCGCAGCCGAGCTTGCCGCTGCGTGAGGCGATCGAGCAGCGCCTTGGAGAATTGCCGCCGGCGCGCAAGATCAAGCAGGGCAAACCCTGATTTCGCTTTGGAAAGGATTTAGGATGCAATGTTTCACTTCTGTCGATTGTTTGGCAGGCCGGATGGGCGGGTTCCATGGCGGGAAAACAGGCTAGGGCGATCATGGGCAGCTATCTGCGTCCCGCGGCCCTTGGCGAGGCGCTGGCGGCGCTACGTCGGGGCAGCTTCTGCGTGATCGCCGGCGGCACGGACTTCTACCCGGCTCGCGTCGAGCGAACGGTGCAAGAGGATGTGCTGGACATCAGCGCGCTTGCCGAATTGCGCCGCATCGAGACGATGCCCGAGTATTTTCGGATCGGAGCAGGGGTCACCTGGAGCGATCTAATCCGCGCCGATCTGCCCTCTTGCTTTGATGGGATGAAGCTGGCCGCGCGTGAGATCGGCGGCATCCAGATCCAGAATACCGGCACCGTCGTCGGCAATGTCTGCAACGCCTCGCCCGCCGCCGATAGCCTGCCCAATCTGATCGCGCTGGATGCGGAGGTCGAACTCGCCTCGCTGGACGGCCGACGGCAAATGCCGGTCGCCGATTTCATCACCGGCAACCGCCGCACCCAACGGCGGGCAGACGAACTCGTGACGGCGCTGCTCGTGCCGCGTT
>JBGPNG010000097.1:0-6304 GCA_041487395.1 Dongiaceae bacterium | reverse complement strand
GAAGCCTTGGCCGAGATCCACGGGCGCTATCGAACCTGCGTCGTCTCCGACGCTATCGTCTCGCCGGCCAGCGCCCTGCGTCGGCTGCTCGCCAGCTACGATCTGGTCAGGCATTTCGACGGCTTCGCCTTCTCCGACGAGGTCGGGCATTCCAAGCCGCACCGGTCCATGTTCGAATCCGCGGCGCGCCAGATGGGGGTCGCCATCGAGGAGATGGTCCATATCGGCGATCGCGACCATAACGACGTCAAGGGTCCGCAGAAGCTCGGCATGAAGGCGATCCTGTTTGTCGCCACGCGGGCGGTCGATAGGGACAAGACCAGCGCCGAAGCGATCTGCGAACGTCACGCCGACCTGCCGGGGATCATCGACCGGTTGGCCGGCTGATCGATCCGGGCTGCCGATGGCCTTGGCCAGCGCCGCTGGGATTGCCGCCCTCCGCAATCGCGATTTCGCCTTCTATTTGTCGGCCTCGTTCCTCGCCACCGTGGCACTCGCCATGCAGAGCGTGGCGCTCGGCTGGCAGATCTATTATCTGACCGGCAAGCCCTTCGATCTGGGTTTGGTGGGCCTGGCGGAATTCCTGCCGGCCTTTTGCCTGGCCCTGGTCAGCGGGCAGATCGCCGATCGCTACGATCGCCGCATGATTCTGGCCGTCGGGCTCCTGTTCGAGGCCGTCGCAGCCTTCGCGCTGGTCTTGATGGTCGTGCTCGACCGCGTGTCGGTGGCGGGAATCCTTTCGGTCGCCTTCTCCTTCGGGCTGATCCGCGCCATCTCGACGCCGGCGCAGCGGGCCATGATGCCGAACCTGATTCCGGCCGATGATTTTCCCAGCGCGGTGGCCTGGTCCGGAATTTCCTGGCAGATCGCTACCATCGGCGGCCCAGCGCTCGGCGGCTTGCTCTATGCCCTAAGTCCGGAGGTGGTCTACGGCGCGACCGCGCTGGGATTGCTGGCGGCCGCATTGGCCGTCTTCATGCTGCGCCCGCGGCCGGCGATGATGGCCGCTGCCGAGCTGCGCAATCGGGAATCGCTGCTTGCCGGCGTGGCGCTGATCTTTCGCAACAAGATTCTTCTGGGCGCTATCAGCCTCGATCTCTTCGCCGTGTTGTTCAGCGGTGCCGCCGGACTGCTGCCGGTATTCGCCAAGGATATTCTTCATACCGGGCCCGAGGGTCTGGGCATCCTTCGCAGCGCTCCGGGCCTGGGTGCCGTCGGTATTGCCATCGTTCTCACCCAATGGCCGCTGAAGCGCCATGTCGGCCGCCGCCTGTTCTATGCCGTGGGCATCTTCGGCCTCGCCGCGATCTCCTTCGGCATGTCGGAAAGTTTCTGGCTCTCCTTCGCGGCATTGGGGGTGCTGGGCGCTGCCGACAATGTCAGCATGTATGTGCGCGGTTCCATCGTGCCGCTGGCCACGCCCGATGCGTTGCGCGGCCGCGTCGTGGCGGTCGAAGCGGTTTTCATCGGGGCCTCCAACGAATTGGGCGCCTTCGTCGCCGGCAGCGGCGCCGCCCTGCTGGGTCCGGTGGCTGCAGTCCTCATCGGCGGCAGCGTGACGCTGTCCGTGGCCGCCCTTTGGTCCTGGCTGTTTCCCGGCCTGCGCCGCACGGATCGCATGGAATCGGTGAGTGCCGACTTTCCCGCTGCCCCGCCTGACGATAATGTAGCAACCGCAAATTCGAGGGAGTGACCGGCATGAGCGGTACGGCCAACGGCCAGACGAACGGCAGCGTGCGATTCTTGGTGATCGACGGCTATCACAAGGCCGGGCGCGCGGAGCTCGCCGCCGGCGGCGCCTCGGCGGCCGGCGATCTTTATGTGCGCATGCTGAAGAAATGCCTGCCGGGTGCGGAATGCGACGTGATCCATCCGGCCGATCCGGGCGAGAGCCTGCCCAAGGGTGCCGCCCTCGAACAATATGACGGCATCGCCTGGACCGGCTGCAGCCTGACCATCTATGAGAACGATCCGCGCGTCGGTCTGCAGATCGAACTCGCCAAGGCAGCCTATGATTCAAAGGTGCCGAGCTTCGGCAGCTGCTGGGCGGCGCAAATGGCGATCGTGGCAGCCGGCGGCATGGTGCGGGCCAATCCGCGCGGGCGCGAAATGGGCTTCGCGCGAAAGATCGCCTTGACGCCGGAAGGGCGCGGCCATCCGCTTTACTTCGGCAAGAGCGGCGTGTTCGACGCCTTCATCAGCCATGTGGACGAGATCACACATCTGCCGGCGGGCGCAGTCCTGCTCGCCTCCAACGCCTTCACCCATATCCAGGCCGTGGCGGTGACGCATAAGGGCGGCCAGTTCTGGGGTCTGCAATATCATCCGGAGTACGATCTGCACGAGTTGGCGCGGCTCACCTGGTGCCGGATCGACAAGCTGGTCTCGCTGGGATTCTTCCGCGACCGCGAGGCCGCGGAGAGATACGTCGATCTGCTGGAAGTGCTGCACCAGGACCCGAGCCGCAAGGACATCGCCTGGCTGCTGGGCGTCGACGACGACGTGATGAGCGAAGACGTGCGCTTGGCTGAAGTGCGCAACTGGATCGATCGCCTCGTGCTGCCGAATACCCGGCACTGAGTTTCGGGGTTTTCTCATCCTTTGACAGGCTCGGGACGAGGGCCTCATGCTGGGTTTATCGAAGCATTGAGGCCCGGCAACGCGCCGGGCGAAATTTCAGCCCCGCAGCAGTTTCAACGCCGCTTCATGCATGCGCCGGTCGCCGGCGGCCAGAACCTTGTCGCCCGAATCCATGCCCAGGGCGCGGCTCTGCCAATCGGTGATGATTCCTCCCGCACCCTCGATCACCGGAACCAGGGGCAGGAAATCATAGATGCCGTTGTTGGCTTCCACGACCAGGTCATGGAAGCCCGAGGCGACCAGCCCATAGGCGTAACAATCGGCGCCATAGAGCGTCAGCCCGGCTTTCAACTGCACCCGATGGAAAGCCTCCGTCGCTTCCAGGGTCCCGAACATATGGGGCGAGCTTGCCGCGAGCACGGCTTGGGCCAGATCGGCACAGGGCCGGACCTTGACGGGTTTGCCCTGGAACGTCGTCGGCCGGCCGGCGGATCCGATCCAACGCTCGCCCAATGCCGGATGGTCGATGACGCCCAGGATCGGCTTGCCGCGATGGAGGAGCGCGATCAGCGTGCCGAACAACGGCCGGCCGGTGATGAAAGATTTGGTGCCGTCGATGGGATCGAAGACCCAGACATATTCCGCATCGGGTCGTTCGGCCGGGAACTCCTCGCCGATCAGCCCATGCTGCGGATATGCCAATTTGACCATCTGGCGCAGGGCCGTTTCCGTTTCGCGGTCGGCGATGGTGACGGGGCTGTCGTCGGCCTTGGTGATGATCTCGATGGAGGTGCGGAAATAGCGACGCACGATCTTGCCGCTGGCATCGGCCAGCCGTTCGGCCAAGGCGACGAATTCCGCCGGGCAGGCCATCGAGGTTACGGCAGCGGCAGCGGCGAATCCGATTGCTGGCGCAGCCAGGCGATCAGATCGGCGCGATCTTCCGGCTTCGGCAAGCCCGCAAAGCTCATCTTGGTGCCCGGCACGTCGCTCTTGGGGCCGACCAGGAACGCATCGAGCTCCTCATAGGTCCAGGTCTTGTCCTTGCGCTGCTGCAACGCCTGGGAGAAGGAATAATTCGGCACTTCCGCCGGATGGGAACCGACGATGCCCCAAAGATTGGGGCCGACCTTGTTGGGTCCGCCCTTGGTGAAATCATGGCAGGCCGTGCATCTCTTGGAGACCGCTTCGCCCTTGGCCGCGTCCGCCGTCTTGAGGCGATTGGCGATGGGCGCCAGGGGTGCCGCCGGGCTCGCGGCCGGCGTCGTTTCGGCGGCGGCGGGCTGGGCCGAAGCGACGGCAGCCGCCGGCTTCGCGGCCGCGGCCTTCGCATCCTCAGAGGCCTTCTGCGCGGCCGCCACATCGGCATCGCTCGGCAGCGCCACCGGCTGATCGGCCAATGTGCGCAACCAGGCGATGACATTGGCGCGGTCCTGCGGCTTCGCCAGGCCGGGGAAGGTCATCTTGGTGCCGGGCACGGCGGTCTTGGGCAGCGTCAGGAACGCGTCCAGTTCCTCATAGGTCCAGGTCTTGCTCTCGCGCTGCTTCATGGCGGCGGAAAAGGCGTAATTCGCGACCTCTGCCGGATGCGAGCCGACGATGCCCCAGAGATTCGGGCCGACCTTGTTGGGCCCACCCTTGGTGAAATCGTGGCAGATCGCGCATTTCTTCGCGATCTCCTGGCCGGCGCCGACATCCGCCTTGGCGAGAAGGGCGGAGACCGGCTCGATCACGGGGGGACCCTGGGGTGCGGCCGCCGTTTCGCCCGCGGGCGCGGCGCCTTCGCCGCCCTGGCGTTCGGGATTGACCAGCTCATGGGCGACGAAACCGGTCACCATGGCCACCAGGCCTGCCAGCAAAATGGCGCCGATGATCTTGCTCAATTCCAGCGAAGACATCGCGAAAACCCCGTCAAAAAGCCCGCCAACTGCGCGTTCGCGCGGCGGCGGAATGTAACGGCTTCAAGGCAGGCTGTCCAATGGCCGGGGCGGCCAAAAATCCCGGTTTTCGCGAGGCGGCGGGGGGGATAAGGTGCGCCGCCCAAGGCTGGGCGCGGCCGGCCCCGGGCAGCTTCGCGCGGCAATATGTCGCGCCCGTTTTTGCGAGGCCAACATTGGCCTCGCGAAATAGGTCTCACGATTTGGGCAGGAGAGCATCGGGAAAACAGATGAGACCGCTTGTCGTCATACCCGCGCGCATGGCCGCGACAAGATTGCCGGGCAAGCCGCTGGCCGACATCCATGGCGCGCCCATGATCGTTCATGTCTGGCGCCGGGCCGTAGCATCGGCGGTCGGGCCCGTCGTGGTGGCGGCCGGCGACGAGGAAATTCTACGCGCGGTGGCGGCGGCGGGCGGCCGCGCCTTGCTGACGCGGCCCGATCACATTTCGGGATCCGACCGGGTGTGGGAGGCGGTGGAAATCGTCGATCCCCAGGCCCATCACGACGTGATCGTCAACCTGCAAGGCGATCTGCCCATGCTCGATCCGGCCGCTCTCCTGCGAGTGCTGGAGCCGCTGGCCGATCCGGCCGTGGATATCGCCACGCTGGCCATCGAGATCCATGACGAAGCCGAGCGCGACAATCCCAATATGGTGAAAGCCGTGGCGCCGCTCGGGCCCGAGCGGCCCATCGCCCAAGCGCTCTATTTCACCCGCGCCCGCTGCCCGGCGGGACCCGGCCCGCATTTCCACCACATCGGCATCTACGCCTATCGCCGCGCCGCCCTCCAGCGCTTCGTTGCTTTGCCGCCGGGAAAGCTGGAGCAATGGGAAAAACTCGAGCAGCTCCGCGCGCTGGCGGCCGGCATGCGCATCGACGTGGCCCTCGTTGACATGGCTCCCTTCGGTGTCGATACTCCGGCCGATCTCGAGCGCGCCCGCGCGCTGATGAAACCCGAAAACCCGCCACGGCCATGAGCGATCCCACCCTCACAATCGCCTTCCAGGGTGCGCCCGGCGCCTATTCCGATCTCGCCTGCCGCACCGCTGAGCCGACGATGACGACGCTGCCCTGTACCACGTTCGAGGAGGCCTTCGCCGCGGTGCGCGAGGGGCTTGCGGCACTGGCCATGATTCCCATCGACAACTCGGTCGCCGGCCGCGTCGCCGATATCCACCATCTGCTGCCCGATTCCGGCCTGCATATCATCGGCGAGCATTTCCAGCTGGTCGTCCACCATCTGCTGGCGCCCAAGGGGGCGACGATCGGAGGGTTGAAGACCGTGCACAGCCATGTCCATGCCCTGCCGCAATGCCGCAATCTGATCCGGGAACTCGGCCTCAAGGCCGTGGTGCATGGCGATACCGCGGGGGCGGCGGCCGACGTGGCCGCGCGCAACGATCTAAGCGAGGGGGCAATCGCCTCGGAACTCGCCGGGAATATCTACGGGCTGGTATCGCTGCGCGCCGACGTGGCCGACCGGAACAACAACACGACCCGCTTCGTCCTCATGCGGCGCGAACCGCTCGATCCCGACCCGTCCGCCGGGCCGGTCATCACCAGCTTCGTCTTCCGCGTGCGCAGCGTCCCCGCGGCGCTCTACAAGGCGCTTGGCGGCTTCGCCACCAATGGCGTCAACATCACCAAGCTGGAAAGCTATATCGTCGACGGCGGATTCACCGTCGCCCAGTTCTATGCCGACATCGACGGCCATCCGGACCAGCGACCCGTGCGCCTCGCGCTTGAGGAACTCAGCTTCTTTTCCCGCGAGGTGCGCATCCTCG
>JBGPNG010000096.1:0-6305 GCA_041487395.1 Dongiaceae bacterium | reverse complement strand
GACCGCCCAATTGACCGGAACCCGCGAGCCGATCCGGCTGATTATGCGGATCGACTGGCTTCCTTCCTCCTTCACGAGAACGAGCATCATCGTGTTCTCGAGCACCGAAAGCTGAACCGTCTCGCCGGTGGCATCACGCAGTTCCTCTACGATCTGGCTGCCCTCCTTCAGCAAGTCGATCTGGCTACGATAGGCCATGCCCAACTCGAACAGTTTGCGGCCGAGAAACAGACCGCTGCCTTGGCCCATCCGATCGACATAACCGCCGTCGGATAGTGTGCGGACCAGCTCATAGGCGGTTGATTTTGGAATGTGGAGCGCGGCGATGATCTCGGCGACTGTAAGCGGCTCGCCCCGTCCGAGCATCAGCTCGAATATATCGAGCGCTCGGCGCACACTACGCGAACCGACTGAGGCTTCATCGTCAGCTGGTGCCGCCGTCTTTATCTTTCGTCGTACCATGATACGTGACTGGTCCCGTCAGATTGTAATTACGCCATTGTGCACTATTGTCCGCCATTTGGAATTGCTATGTTGACGGCCGCCAACTGGGGGACACGCGCATGAAGATCACCAAAATCGAAGTCATTGAACTCCGTATACCGGGGTGGAATGGAGAGACCTTCGACGGTTCCTACGACAACTGCGTCGTCCTCGTCCACACTGACGGCGGCGTCACTGGGCTGGCCGAAGTGGATAGCGTCCCATCCGTCATACACGCCATCATCGACGCGCCTCGATCGCATACGCACGCCATGGGTCTCGGCGTCGCATTGATCGGCCAGGACCCCGACGGCATCGAGGCGCTCTGGGAGCGGATGTATGACGCGACGAGCTATTACGGCCGCCGCGGCGTCGTCATCCATGCGATCAGCGCCATCGACATCGCGCTGTGGGACATCCGCGGTAAGGTTCGCGGCCAGCCGCTAGCCGAACTTCTCGGCGGCGGCAAGCGCTCGCGCGTGCTGGCCTATGGCACGGTCTATCCCCTGGGCGAGACGCCCGAAGCCGTGCGGCGCAACATCGACCGTGGCCTCAAGCTCGGTCTGCGCGCCATCAAGATCGTCGCCGATCCCTTCTGGCGCGACGACTTGGAAAAGACGGCTAGCCTGATCCGCACGGCGCGCGAGCATGTTGGCCCCGACATCCGCCTGATGGTCGACGCCGCCACGGCATGGACCCGCGCCGAAGACGGCCTGCCCTTGATGCCAATATTTCGCGACCATGGCTTCGCCTGGGTCGAGGCGCCCTTGCCGCTGGATGATCTCGAGGGCCATGCCCGGTTCCAGGGCTTCGGCGTGCCGATCGGCGGCGGCGATCTCGGGCTCACGACGCGCTTCCAATATGAGGAGATGTTCGAGATCGGCCGGATCGACATCGCGCAGCCGGACGTTACAATGGTGGGCGGTCTGACTGAAATGCTGCGCCTCAGCGCCATGGTGCGGGCGCGTGGCAAGCGCATCGTCACCCATGGCTACAAATCCAACATCACTATCGCCGCCAACCTGGGATTCCTTGCTCAGCATTGGGCCGAGGAGCCGGCTGAGTACTCGACCAGCCAATCGCCGCTACGCTGGCAGCTGACGCAAGAGTCATTTCCGATCGATCGCGACGGAATGATCGCCGTGCCGACCGCGCCCGGCCTTGGCGTCAGCCTTGATCCGGCGACTGTCGAGCGCTACAGGGTACGCTGATAGGACGCCGTAGGTGCGGCGCGCCGGCCTGTTTCACCGACGGTCAGTACGCCACCGTTCAACCAGTTCGATGTTGAGTTCGATACCGAGGCCGGGCGCAGTCGGCAGTGCCATGAAGCCGTCCGCCAGAGTCGGCTCGGGCGAGACTAGTTCGCGGCGCAGCGGGCTATCAAAGACCCTCGGGGAGACGTACTCGAACAACGGCGCCGCGGGGCAGGCTGCCTGGAAATGGCGGCCGACAGCCGAGGTAATGCCTGTCTTCCAGCCATGCGGAATAACCTGAGCGCCATAGAGTTCGCACATATCGGCGATTCGTTTGATTTCTGTCAGGCCGCCGCTGCGCCCCACGTTGGGCTGTACGATGGCGACGCGGCCCCGCTCAAGCCATTCGCGGATCTCCCATCGGGTGGCTGCCGCTTCCGCGCCGCAGATCCGGATAGGGCTAACAGCGGCGAGCCGGGCGTGGCCAGCCAGGTCGTCATGCTGCAACGTCGCCTCGGCAAAGTAGATATTGCAGTCGGCGACGCGATCGAGAACCCATTTGGCATCGTGCCAGCTGTCCCAGCGATAGCCGAAATCCAGCGCCATGAGAATCTTGTCGCCGAGCATGCGGCGACCTTCGCGGATAAGGTCCACCAATTCGGCATCGTCGACGAGATCGTAGAATAGCACTTCCATCTTTACGGCGCGAAAGCCGGTAGCGAGCGCGGCGTCAAATTGACGGCCGATTTCGCGCATCAACTCGGCCGCCGTGCGGCCGTGGGGAAGGCCGGGGTAAATCGTGCAATAGGGCCGCAGCCTGTCGCGCCGGGACCCACCCATGAGCTTGTAGGCCGGCAGGCTGAGCTGCTTGCCGGCGAGATCGTGGAGGGCGATGTCGATGGCCGAGAGGGCGTGGATGCCGAGCCCTCGGCGCCCCGGCCAGAAAGTGCCGTCATAGATCTTCTGCCAGAGCCCCGCCGTCTCGACCGGATCGGCGCCGATCAGGATCTCCGTGGCATTTCGGCTCCACAAATGCGCCGTCGGCATTTCAATGAAGGCTTTGACGACGGCTGGCGGCGCGTCGGCTTCGCCGATGCCGTAGCGACCCTCCTCATCGCTCACGCGGACGATGACAGTATCCACAGTTCCGTCTAGATCGTTCGTCGCCTGTCCGGGGGCGGCAATGGGTATGACCTCGACCGCGGCTATCTTCGACATATTTTTGGTCTCGCTTTCAGCACCGTGTCGTCAGTAGGTTGCCCGGCCGCCGCTTAAATCGAAGGTAAAGCCCGTCGTGAAACTGCAGGCAGGCGAAACAATCCAGGCGATCAGCGATGCGACTTCGGCGAGCTCGCCGCAGCGACGCATCGGAATCTTGTCAGTCATATATTTGACCGTCGCCTCCGGCAGAGCGTCAACAAGCGGCGTGCGAATAACGGCCGGGGCGAGAGCGTTGATCGTGACTCCGCTTTCCGCATAGTCTTTAGCCAGCGACTTTACCAAGCCGATCAGCCCCGCCTTAGTGGCTGAATAGGCGGCCATGCCGGCGTTACCTTCCTTGCCGGCGATCGACGCGACATGCAGAATTCGGCCGAAGCCTTGTCGCAACATGGGCGCTAACACGGCCTGCGAGACGATCAGCGCGCCGCGGAGGTTGATCCGATAAACGCGATCGAAATCTTCGAGATCGACCTCGTGCCCCTTAATATTGGTTCGCCCGGTGATCCCAGCGCAGTTCACCAAGCCGTGGAGCTGTTCGACCTGGCTGATCACCTTTGCCATTGTACCGGCGACGACCTGCGGATCGGTGACATCGAGACGATGGGCAAAGGCCTTCTGTCCATTTGCCGCGATGGCGGCTGCCGTTTCAGTGGCGCCCCCAGAGTTGCTGTCGAGACAAATGACGCAAGCGCCTTCAGCAGCCAGGAACAGTGCCGCTGCCCGACCGATGCCGCTGGCTGCACCAACGATGGCGATGTTGTAGGGCCTTCCGGCATACTGTCCCATTCGTTTCTCCCGGCGGTCCAGCATTTTGGACTATATTGTGAAATTGCGGAATTGATAGGCAAGTGATTAGGATGGCGCGGATCGACGGCTAGCCCGACCTATTCATGATGTGTGGGTCTGATCCGGCTGGCGAGGTTCTTTTTGTAGCGAGGACCGGAGTGGCAGTGGCGCTGTGAGTGGTGCGGGCCGATCGGTTTTTGCTGCGGTTGGGGTTGAAGGACGGGGGTTGATTGGGTGGGGGCGCATCGCTCCATGGGTCAGGGTCCGACCGGGGCGAAGGTTCCGGCGAGCCAGCGGAAGAGGGCCTTGTCGGGGGCAGGCTGAGGGCAGGTGGATACGGATGCGCTGGGCCGTCTCGACGGCGCGGGCGGCGATCTTGATCAGGCGCAGGCGAGACGAAGCGGACGCTGAAGGCACAAAGCCGCTGATACTCGTCGTGGATCGATTCGACCTCCAATGCCAGATGCTCGGTGCCTACGTTGCAGGTCTTGAGCTCCAGCTTGACACCCTTCGGCGTCACATATTCGATCAGCTCTATATGATGATGCGACGGCGGTTCCGGCGCCTACGGTATCCACGGGGCGGCGATGTGCAGCTCCGCACCCTGAAACCCGATGACCATTTCGATGAAGACGCCTGTCCGCACCCTGCGACGGACGAGCTCGAAGCCGAGCAGGTCGCAATAGCGCGATAGAAAGCGATCGAACGATCGAGGTCCGATACTGTCCAAGAGGTGTGCCAGACGCTCAAGACCGTGGCGGAACTCGTTTCGAGGACGGCGATGCCGGTTTTTGCCCGCCGGCGCGTGCGAGACGGCGCGCCACCGCGACGATTGCGTCCTTGTTCGGAAGCAGGGCCTGCTGTAATTCCGGCGAAGCCGGCATGCGGATATCGGGCGCCGCGATCCGGCACACGCCGGCCGCGATACCAGCGTGGCGTTCGAGGATGCGGGCGGCGATCTCCGCCCCCACCCCGCCGGTCTGATTGGCTTCGTGCGCGATGATGATCCGGCCGCCGCAACGGCCCACGGCGCTGTCGATCGCCGCGTCGTCAAGCGGCGAGACCCAGCGCATGTCGATGACCGTGGTGTCGATGCCCTCGGAATCGAGCTCGTCCGCCGCCGCCACCGCCGGTCCCACCATCGTTCCCCAGCTGATGATCGCCACGGCCGGGCCGGCGCGTAGCGTCCTGCTGCCACCGACCGGCTGAACCGGGTTCCCGAGATCGACGAGGCCGCGGCGCTGATAGAGCGCGCGCGCCTCGATAATGATGCACGGGTCCGGATCGGCGACCGCCGCCCGGAGCATATCGTAGGCGTCCTGCGGGGTGGACGGTAGGCCGACGCGCAGTCCGGGTATGTGCGCCAGCAGCGCCTCCAGCGACTGGGAGTGTTGCGCGCAGGAACCGGGTGTAGCGCCTTGCTGCATGCGCACGACCATCGGAACGTTGCAGTTGCCGCGGGAGACGTAGCGTACATTCGCCGCCTGATTGATCAGTTGGTCGAGGGCGACCAACATGAAGTCGGCCCACATGATCTCGACGATCGGACGCAAGCCGCAGATGGCGGCGCCGACTGCGGAGCCTAGGATCGCGCTCTCCGCGATCGGCGTATCGAAGACACGTTCCTTGCCGAAGTCCCGCTGCAAATGGCGCGTCGCCCCGAAGATGCCGCCCGCGTTGCCGACATCCTCGCCATAGACCAGCACATCGGGCCGGCTTTCCAATTCCGTGCGAAGTGCTGCATTCACCGCCTCGATATAGGTCATTTCTTTCGGCGCGCCCCGATCGGCCGAGGAGGTCGGTACCTTCTGCTGCGGCGTTGCCACGACATGGTCGCGAGCCCCCTCCCCCGACGGTGTCGCAGCGGCCAATACCCGTTCGGTCAGTGTCGCGATCTCGCCATCCACCTCCCTGCGAATCTCGGCAAGCGCCTCGCCGGAGGCAATGCCGCACACGAGCAATCTTTCTTGGAGCAGAAGGAGCGGATCGCGCCGTCCGGCCTCCGCCCGGTCCGCCGCCGGGCGATAATGCTCAATGTCGCGGTTGTAGTGTCCCCAGAGGCGCACGGTGCGGCATTCGATGAAGGACGGTCCGCTCGCCCGTGCCGTCTCTGCCGCCTTGCGTATCGTCTCACGCACGGCAATCGGATCTCCGCCGTCGATCGTTGCCGAGGGAATGCCATAGCCGCCCGCGCGACTGGCGAGCCTGTCGACCCTAACTATGTCGCTGGTGGGAGTCATTTCCGACCAGCCATTGGCCTCACAAAGGAAAATTATGGGCAGGCCGCGGGCGGCAGCAAACACCATTCCCTCATGCACGGCACCCTGACTGGTGGCGCCGTCGCCGAACGACACCAACACGATTCCCCCGGTGCCGCGCAGGTGGGCGGCCATCGCCGCCCCGCAGGCGATCGGGACGCCGGCGCCAACGATCGAGTTCTCTCCGAGAAAGCCGCGATCGGGCGCCATTATGTACGCGGATCCCGCGCGGCCTCCGTTGATGCCCGTCGCCCGATGGCAAACTTCGCTGAGGAGTTCAAAGGGCGTGATGCCGCTTTCCAGCGCCCAGCCATGCCCGCGGTAGGTGGCGACGACCCGGTCGTGCGGGCCGAGCGCGGCGGCG
>JBGPNG010000095.1:0-6326 GCA_041487395.1 Dongiaceae bacterium | reverse complement strand
CGTGCCTGCCTGGATCGAGACATCGACGCCATGATCGAACGGCTTGAAGAACAGGGGCGAGGCCCAGGTATTGTCCATGATCGTCACCGCATCGGCAGCGCGCGCGGCGCGGGCTATCGCCGGTACATCCTGG
This sequence comes from Dongiaceae bacterium, assembly GCA_041487395.1. Classification (GTDB taxonomy): domain Bacteria; phylum Pseudomonadota; class Alphaproteobacteria; order Dongiales; family Dongiaceae; genus DASXQK01. Next base: position 6,193 of record JBGPNG010000095.1, on the reverse strand, counting down.
ACTTCGAGGGTGATCGAGCCCGGCGATTCGGCATAGACGACTTTGGTCTTGGCCGTGATCAAGCGGGCGATATCGTCCCCGACCAGCGGCGCATAATAGGTGGTCGTAATCTGAAACCTGGGCAGAAACTGATCGCAAAGCCGCCTTGTCGCGCCATAGACATTGTCGGGAACCAGTATGTGATCGCCCGGCTCCAGAAAGGCCAGCAATGCTGCGGCGATCGCCGCAGTGCCCGACGGGAACAGGGCACAGCCGAATCCACCCTCGAGTTCGGCAAGCGCATCGGACAGGCAGAAACTGGTCGGAGTTCCCCAGCGGCCATAGACGAGTTTGCCGGGCACGGGTTTCCCCACGGCGAGAAACTCGGCCATGCTGTCGAACAGCACGGTCGAGACGTGATAGACGGGTGGGTTCACGCTGCCTCGATAATGCGTTCCCTCTCGTCCTGCCCTGACGACGCGCGTCTCCTCCTTCACGATCGGTCTCCTATGGATTGGTAATATTGTTGGCGGCGAAGATTATTAGCGCTCAATCACCGCGCGAAGGAAGGCCCGCGTGCGATCGCTGCTCGGATTGCGGAATATCGTGGAAGGCTCGCCGTCTTCCACGATGCGCCCCTTTTCCATGACAATAGCGCGGTCCGACACGTCGCGGGCGAAATGGACTGCCTGCGACGATTGGTCGATGCGCGATGCCGTGTCCACGAAATTCAGAATCTCTACATCGCCGGCTCTTCCGTCTTTCCGACCGGCGGCATCAGCAACCCCACCTTGACCATCGCAGCGCTCGCGTCGCGATTGGCTCATCATTTGAAGAGCGCGGCATAACGCCATCTACACTTCGACACGCTCGATGAGAGCCAGCATCCTGTCCAACTGGGTCGCCCAGTCATGCTCCCGCAGCATCCCATGATCCGGCGCCAGGACATATCGCGGGCGATCGGCAAGAACCTCGTCGATGGCGGCAATGAAGCCTGCATCGTCGCCCGACCAGCGATGCAGGTCGCGGTGCTCTTGCAAAGCCGGAAGCGCAGTCGCCACCACGGGCAAGCCTGCCGCCAGATACTCGAAAAACTTCATGGGAAATACGGCGCGGGTATAGGCATTGATCCGCAACGGCAGCAGGCCGATATCGAGGCCCCGGAAATAGTCTGGCAGCCGGCGATAGTCGCGCCAGCCCAGGAAGTGAACGTTGGCGAGGCTTCGCAGCCGCTCCGCATCCGCATCGCGCTGACCCACCCGCTCATCGCCGATGAAAACCAGATGATAAGCGGGGCGGCGTTCGGCCAGCTTCAGCAAGAGAGGGAAATCCAGTTTGAAATCGCTGAGCACGCCGGCGTAACCCAGGCGCGGCCGGGGAATTTCGGCGAGATCGGGTGCGACGGAACCCGCCGTCCGCGCCGAAGCGAAGAGCCCGATGTCGGCGACGTTGGGCAGATAGTGAGTGTTCGGCGAGGCGGCCTTGCATTTTTCGTTCAATGCGGAACTGGTGGCGAAAACCAGATCGGCCGTCTGCAAAAGCTCTCGTTCCGCTTTGGCGAAGACGAGCCCATCGATGCCCGGCACGGCGGCCAACTCGTCCACGCAGTGATAGATCAGCGCCCGGCGGTCGAGCCCGACGATCGCCTCCATCATGAAGGGGTGATAGGTCCAGATCGCCGGATGGTGAAAATCCAGTTTGCCGAGCCAATGCTTCAGCATTGCCCCCAACAACCGTGCATTCAGCTTACGAACCCAATCCAGCCGATGTCCGAAAGGCAACGTCAGCGGCGACGCCACCCATAGGCCATCGGCCATCGTTCGAGGCGGCGAGGCGGCAGCAGCGAGCCGGCGCAGCATTCGGCGCCCATCGAACCGGCCAAGGCCCGGTGCGCGCAAGCCGACGGTTTCGACGTAGAGCACCGACCAGCCGCGCTCCGCCAGGCGCTGCGCGATATGCTGCTTATTCGTCCAATAGGGGGTTTTCCAGTCAGCGCTGGAGAACAGGACCAGATCGCGGCCGGCTCCAGATCGGCTCATGGCATCGCGGCCAGGATATCCGCGACGCGAAGGGCCGCCTTGCCGTCGCCATAGGGATTGGGCTGACCTCTTAAATTTTCGGGCGGCCGTTGCAGGAGGGCCGAGGCGGCGTCGACAATGCGGTCTGCGTCGCGACCGACCAACTGGGCAAAGCCCGCGGCGATTCCCTCCGGGCGATCGGTTTCCTCGCGCATGACCAGGACCGGCACAGCGAAGGACGGCGCTTCCTCCTGGAGACCGCCCGAATCCGTCAGCACGAGGCGGGCTTGCATCAACAGGAACAGAAGATCGCCATAGGCCAGCGGTTCGACCAGCGCCAAGCCTGGAACTGCCGAGAGCAGGGCATGGACGGTATCGTGAACATGGGGGTTCGGATGGACCGGGAGGATGAAGGCTAGATCGGGGAAGCGCGCGGCCAGGCGGCGCACCGCATCGCAGATCCGCGCCAAGGCCGGCCCGAAACTCTCTCGCCGGTGGCAGGTCACGAGCACGAGCCCGCCTGGATGGCGTTCGACAAGCGATCGCAGAGCGCCATCGGCGACGCCTTCGCCCCGCTGCATCCGGGCCAGCGACCAGTTGAGCGCATCGACGACGGTGTTGCCGGTTACATGAATATGCGTCGCCGGCACCCCTTCGGCCCGAAGATTTGCCGCCGCATGGGTCGTCGGCGCGAAATGCAGATCGGCGAGACGGCCGATTGACCGACGATTGATTTCTTCCGGGAAAGGGCTGTTCTTGTCGCGCGTGCGCAAGCCCGCTTCGAGATGGGCCAGGGGAATGCGGGCATAAGTCGCGGCCAAGGCCCCTGCCAAGGCGCCGCTGGTGTCACCCTGGACGACGACGAGGTCCGGACCACGCTCGACAATGGCGCGGTGGCAGGCCGGCACCAGCAGGCCGAGCAGGTCGGCGGGCTCCTGGTCCGGGCGCATGGCATCGAGGTTGATGTCGACGGTGATTTCGAAATCGGCGAGCGCGGCCTGTAACATCTGGCGATGCTGGCCGGTGGCGCAGAGCGTCACGCCAAATCCCGCCTTGTGTGCGCGCAAGGCGTGGACGAGCGGGGCCAGCTTGATGCAATCCGGGCGCGTCCCCAGCATGATCATCACATGCCTGATCATCGGGGCGCCATCATCGGGGCAACGGGCGGTCAGCCGGCCACCAGCGCCCCCGATAGCCGATCGCAAGCGCGAACGGCCCGTTTTGCGGACCGTCGAGCGCAAATTGCCGGCCGTCGGCCGCCCAGACGATCTCGCTTCGGCTCTTCATGGCGATGAAGTCAAGACAGTCGCCCTCGCTCATGAACAACAAAGGTTCGCTCGCGGAATCGCCGGCCGCTGCTTCGGCGGCAAAGAAGGCGAGCAGATCGCCATGCACGCCTGATCGTCGGGCTTCACTTGCCCAGCCATAGCTGTAGCGCGCCGCGAACGGATGATCGAGATAGGCAAAGATACTTTGTCCGCGCAGCGCGATGCGAAATGCCTCCTTATAAACCCTCAATGCATCGCCCTCGGCCAGCAGGCAATCGCCATGCAGCATGCATTGCTGGCTATGGGATACGAAGGGCGCATCGAACGAGGGCAATTGGCCGCCGCGGCCGAGAAGATGTTGCGGCTCCGCCGCGATCGACCCGCCGATGACACCGCCATAGCCGGCGCGCCTGAGGGCAGAGAGGGCGAAAGGCGGTGTCTGGTGAAAGGGTGAAACGGCGTAATGGATGGGATGACCGGGAAGCAGCGCCTCCAGCTGGGCCTTCGAACGCTCCGCCTCATCCACTGCCGCCGGTTCCGACCCGCCCCACTGGGAAGGATGGCTGTGAGAATGGGATAGGGCGCTTCCACCCGCGGCGATTACATCGCGCAGCAGCGCCGCGTCGGCGTCGCTCTGAGGCAGGCTCGTCTTGACCGCCACCGAGAATGGAAGGTGACGCGCGCGGTACATCTCGAACAGCGGGCGGGCCGAGGCGATATCCTCGTCGCAATCGAGACGCATGGTGAGCGCCGCCCGATGGCCCAGGGGAATTTCCCGCAGATGCGGCCGGCAGGGCAGCGCTTCGGCCCGATAGTCGCTAAAGAAGATTTCGACCAGCCGCCATTCCTGGCTGTCCACCGGCCCGACCTGGCGATTGAACCAAAGCAGCGATGTCGTGGCCAGATCGCGGATCGCCGCATAGACAATCCGGATGGGCAGCCCCGCCGCCGTCAGTTCGGCCACCGGTGCTGCACCATCGAGGCTGGCTGCGTGGCAGAGCGACCACGAACCGCCGTCGAGGGCGACGCGGCCATAACCCAGATTGTTCCATTCATCGCCGAAGTCGAAGCGCTGCAGATGACGGCGAGGAATCGGGCTCAAGGCACCGAAGCCGGTGCTGGCATAGTCGATGCGACCCGAGCTCTCGGCCATCACATGGGGCGAAGCTGCCTGGCAGCCGTGCCAATCTGCGGCCGCCGGAATCTGGCCATCGGGATCGACGCCCAGCAGCCGCGCGATGCCGCTTTCGAGCCGCCCCAGCAGGAGAATCTTGCTGCGCCCGGTCGCAAGCTGGGCAAGCCATTCGCCCGTTCGCCGGCCTGGATTGAGGGCGACGGCGCATATATCGTCCGCTGCCGCCGGCAACTCGCCTTCGCCCACGCGCAAGATCTGGCGCGCGGAAAACGAGCGCCGCAGGGCCGCTTCGACAACCTCCGCGGCCTCGTTTGCCCCATCGCCGGCAGCGAACAGGATCATGGTATGCGATTGCTCATGCCGGTTCAGGCCTGAACCACGTGGCGGAACTTGGCACGATATCCCGTCAACTTGAGTGCCGCGGGCTCGATGAACTCCACGCGCATCGATTCCCCCCACCAGGCCGCAATGCGTGCATGCACCTCGTCGGCCGAACGGTCCGATTCCAGCACGAGACGCAAGATGGGCGTGGGTAGAACCGCCTCGATCTGGAACTCGGCGACACCGCCGATCCGCTGAAGCAAATCCTGGACAAAGTGGGTCGGATAGATCTTTCCGCCGATCGATACCAGGTCATGAACGCGGCCGGCCAAATTCGAGAGGGCATAACCTCGCGAGTCTTCGGACAGCGTCGCCAGATCGCCCGTGCGATAGCGGATCAGCGGCATCAACCGATTCTTGAGTCCCGTCAGCACGATCTCGCCCTCTTCCGAGACTTCCGGCCACACGAAAGAATCGTAGACGTACAGGCTGCGGTCGTCGTCGTGCATCTGATAGGCAACGATGCCGAATTCCGCCAGTCCATAGCGGTCGATGACGCGGCAGGCGAAGACGCGCTGGATCGCCTCGCGCTGGTATGAGGCCATGAGCTCGCCGCTCGATTCGAATATCTCGAAAGCCCTTGCCGGCTTGCCCAAGGCGTCCACATGCCGGGCGAGGCGATACAGCGTCGACGGGGGCCCATGCAGCAGATGCGGGCGAATTCGCCTGATCTGCCGCCAGAGCTGGTCGAGGCTGGCCGGCTCGAAATCGCTCACGAAGACGTTACGCCGGTTCATGGCGAAACATTTAGCCGCTTCTTTCAGCCGGTCCTTCCAGGGAAAGGTCTCGGGAAACCGGCTCGCAAGATGAAGTTCGCTCAGCTTATGGGGTTTGCCGATGGAGGCCCTGGCATGCCGGGTCACGGCCGAGGACCAGTCCGCCGCCGCCTGATCGTAATAGATATCGGCGGCCGGACCCGTTGACCCGCCGGTGCGCGAGAGATGCTTGGCCGAAGTTTCATGGCCTTCGCGAAGCAGCCGCGCCCCTTCGGCCCGCAAGATGTCCTTGGTGAGGTAAGGCAGATCGTTGAGATAGGCGGCGTCGCGTTTGAGGTTTTCAGGCTGGAAGGCAAGCTTGGCGAAGAGATCGCGATAATACGGAACGGCGACCCCTGCCCAGGCAACGATGTCCGCCAGCTCCGCCGCGGCTTGCCGGCGTCGCTCGCAAGGCGGAAGCATGCAATCTTGGTTGAGTTGGCGCAGCTTGGGGCGAATGGCGCGCCCGGTCAGCCGCTCCGCCACCGGATAGGCAAGGCGCCATGCCGCCTCGCCCTTGATCCGCCCAAGAATACTCATGGCGCGATACTCATGGCGCGATAATCATGGCATCCTGCTCATGGCACCGGCCGCGCGCCGGCCGACGCATTTGCCAAGATGGCTTTCTCATAGACCCGTTTGACATCGCCGACGACT
>JBGPNG010000094.1:0-6330 GCA_041487395.1 Dongiaceae bacterium | reverse complement strand
TAGGCCAGCGCATCGCGCACCTCCTGACGCTCATAGAAACGGGGGCCACCCAGGACCCGATAGGGCAGCCCCAGTTTGATGAACCGCTCTTCGAACTCGCGGGTCTGGAAACCGGCGCGCACCAGAATGGCGATCTTGCCCAGCGCCATGCCGCGGCGCTGGAGGGCTTCGATCTCATCGCCCACGACGCGGGCTTCTTCCGGGCCGTCCCACACGGCCCGAACCCGCACCATGTCGCCGGCTTCGCCGTGGGTATGGAGTGTTTTGCCGAGCCGGCCACGGTTATGCGCGATCAGGCCCGATGCCGCACCCAGGATATGGCCGGTGGAGCGGTAGTTGCGCTCCAGCCGGATGATCCGGGCGCCGGGAAAATCGGTCTCGAAGCGCAGGATGTTGCCGACCTCCGCTCCGCGCCAGCCATAGATCGACTGGTCGTCGTCGCCCACGCAACAGATGTTCCGCCGGCTCTGGGCCAAAAGGCGCAGCCAGAGATATTGCGCGACATTGCTGTCCTGATACTCGTCCACCAGGATGTAGCGGAACTGCTGCTGATATTGAACGAGGATCTCGGGCTGGGCCGCGAAGACCCTGAGGTTGTGCAGCAGCAGATCGCCGAAATCGCAGGCATTCAGGGTGCGCAGGCGTTCCTGATACGAGTGGTAGAGTTTGAGGGCGAAGCCTTCGGCGTAATCGGCCTGCTCGGCCGACGTCACCTTGTCGGGCGTCAGCCCGCGATCCTTCCAACGCTCGATCCCGATCAGAAGCGTGCGGGCCGGCCATTTCTTCTCGTCGATATCCTCGGCCGCCAGAAGCTGTTTCAGCAGTCGGATCTGGTCGTCGGTATCGAGAATGGTGAAATTGGGCGTCAGCCCGACGATTTCGGCATGGCGCCGCAGCAAGCGGGCGGCCAGCGCGTGGAAGGTGCCGAGCCACCAGCCTTCAACCGGCCGGCGGATCAAGGCGGAGATGCGGTCCTTCATCTCGCGCGCCGCCTTGTTGGTGAAGGTAACGGCGAGCAGTTCGGCCGGGCGCGCCTTGCCCGTCATCAGGATATGAGCGAGCCGCGTGGTCAGCACCCGCGTCTTGCCGGTGCCGGCCCCGGCCAGCACCAGCACCGGGCCTTCCGTGGCTTCGACGGCGGCGCGCTGGGATTCGTTCAGCGACTCGAGATAGGGGGCGTCCATGACGATGCTGTCTTATCCGATCGCTTCGACTTGGCCCATAGCCAAGCGCGAGCCCATAGCCAGGCGCGAGCCCATGGCCAAGCGCACGCCGACGGCATTCAATTCAATGGGCGGTAATCCGGGCATGGGTCTTTAGATCGCCACGCCAGAGGTAAACCGCAAGAAGCGGATCATCCAAGGCGCGGGTGGCATGGGGCACCATCGTCTCATGGCGGATCAGGCTGCCAGGCCGCTCTCGCCGCCATAGGGCCTCGCCCTTCCGCCATTCGGCCTCGCCCGCTGCCACGACATAGATCTCGGTGGCCGGATGGCGGTGGGTCGGATAGTGGGTCCCCGGGCCCAGCAGCAGAACACCCAGCGCCAGAATATCGCTCGCCACCAGACCGCCCGGCCCGGCCAATACGGCATAGCCATAGTTGTCGAGAAAATCCGGACTCGGCGGCGCAGCGACGTAGTTGGGATTTTGGACCCAGGCGAGATGGGGCGAAAGCTCAGCCAAAGGCGCCAGCAACGCGCCACCGCCCGCCGCCACCGCGGGCCAGAAGCGGCACACCGGCAATGCTGCGGCCAGCGATTGCGGATGGCGCAGATCCATCGCCCGCACCGGTTCGCCAAAATCCGCGGGCAAAAGCGGCGCGAGCCGGTCGACGAATTTCCGCAATGCAGCGCCAGGCGAGGTCATGACGGCAGTGTAGCGGACAGAGCCGTTGCGTCCATGTTAGCCTCGCAACCCTCGGGGAGGAATGCATGCCCATCATCAATCGTATCGCGGCATTTCACAGCGACCTGACGGCCTGGCGCCGCCACATTCATGCCCATCCGGAAACCGCCTTCGAAGAACATCGGACGGCGGATTTCGTTGCCGCCAAGCTCAGCGAGTTCGGCATCGAGGTGGATCGCGGGCTCGCCGGCACCGGCGTGGTCGGCACGCTGCGCGCCGGCAAAGGCAGCCGGGCCATCGGGCTGCGCGCCGACATGGATGCCCTCCATGTTGCCGAGGCCAACGGCTTCGACCACCGCTCGACCCATGCGGGCAAGATGCATGCCTGTGGGCATGACGGGCACACCGCCATGCTGCTGGGTGCGGCCCGATATCTGGCCGAAACGCAGACCTTCGACGGCACCGTTCATTTCATTTTCCAACCGGCGGAGGAAAACGAAGCCGGCGGCAGGGTCATGGTCGAGCAAGGTCTGTTCGAGAAATTTCCGGTGGAGGCGGTGTACGGCATGCACAACTGGCCAGGCTTGCCCGTCGGACGTTTTGCGGTGAGACCGGGGCCGATGATGGCCGCCTCCGATCTGTTCGAGATCGTCGTCACCGGCAAGGGCGCCCATGCCGCCATGCCCCATCGCGGGATCGACCCCGTGGTCGTGGCCGCGCAAATCGTCGGCGCGCTGCAGAGCATCGCCAGCCGCGAGGCAAGCCCGCTTGATTCCGTCGTCGTAACGGTTACCCAATTTCATGCCGGCGACACCTGGAACGTGATCCCGCAGCAGGCCATCCTGCGCGGCACGACGCGCAGTTTTACGCCCGAGCTGCGCGACATGGTGGAGGCATCGCTGCGCCGCATCGCCACGGGCATCGCAGCCGCCCATGGCGCCAATGCCGCGATCAGCTATGACCGCCGATATCCGCCAACCATCAACAGCGAGGCCGAGACCGAACTCGCCGCCGCGGCCATGTCGGAAGTGGCGGGAAGCGAGAATGTCGAGCGCGATTTGCCGCCGACCATGGGCGCGGAGGATTTCGCCTTCATGCTGCAAGCCAAGCCCGGCGCCTATGTGTGGATCGGCAATGGCGGCGAGGCGAGCGGCCCTGGTCTTCATCATCCCGCCTATGATTTCAATGACGAAATCCTGCCGATCGGCGCCAGTTATTGGGCGCGACTGATCGAGCGCAATCTTCCGCGAACCTCGGTCTGAGCAAGCGGGACATGAGCAAATCCATCGAACGTATCGATCTTGGCGCGCCAAGCCTGGGCAGCACGCGCCATCTGAGCGTCCATCGCTATGGCCGTCCCGGCGCGCGGCCGAAGGCGTATCTTCAGGCCTCGCTGCACGCCGACGAAATCCCGCCGATGCTGGTCCAGCATCACCTGATCCGCCTGCTGGACGCCGCCGACAAGGCGGGGGCGATCCGGGGCGAGATCGTCATCGTGCCGGTGGCCAATCCCATCGGCAGCGGGCAGGTGGTCAATTCGACGCTCGCCGGCCGCCACGACGCGGCGGGCGGAGGCAATTTCAATCGCCGCTGGCCGGATCTTTTCGAGGGGCTGGCGCAACGCGTCAACGGCAAGCTCGGACCGGATGCGGCGGCAAATGTGGCTGCCGTGCGTCGGGCGATGGGCGAGCGTCTGGCGGAGATGAGCGCTACCTCGCAGCTCGCCCGCAAGCGGGTCGCCTTGGCCCGCCTCGCCCATGACGCCGACTTCGTCTTCGACCTGCATTGCGACAGCGAGGCCCTGCTTCATCTTTATTTGAACGCCGTCCATTGGCCGGAAGCGGCCGATCTGTCGGCTGAGATCGGCAGCCGAGCGACTCTGCTGTGCGATGATTCCGGCAGCGGCTCGTTCGACGAGACCTTCATCATCCCTTGGACAAAGCTGGCGGCCGCGCTGGGGCCGCAATATCCGATCCCGGCGGTCTGCCTCGGCGCCACCATCGAATACCGCGGCCAGGCCGATGTGGGCGACGCATTCGCCGAAAGCGATGCCACGGCGCTCTTCCGCTTCTTTCAGCGACGCGGCCTGATCGCGGGCGATCCCGGTCCCTTGCCCAAGGCGCTGTGCGATGCCACGCGGCTCGAGGCGACCGACGTCCTGCGCGTCGAAGCGCCGGGCGTACTGGCCTATCGGGTCGATATCGGCGCCCAGGTCAAGGCGGGCCAGGCGATCGCCGATCTGGTAGATCCCATGGCGGACGATCCGCTCACGGCGCGCCAGCCGATTTGCACGCAGACCGACGGGCTGCTGCTGACGCGCCTGTTTCAGAAACTCGTCCGGCCCGGCGATGCGATTGCCAAGGTGGTTGGCCGCGTGCCGCTCGCCTATCGCACGGGCATGCTGCTGGACGATTAGCCGGCCGCGGCACCCGGCTTTCGATTGCCGAGATCGATGCGCCGACCCTTCGCGGGCGGGACGGGCAGCATCGCATGGGCCGCCTGGATTGCCGTCAACCGGGCTTGCAGATCGGCTGGCATCGGCGCCACCTTGCGCCGGCGCAAATCGACGTGAAGGATCAGCCATTCGGCGGTCGCTGCCAGAAAGCCCTCGCGCCGGTGATACATCGATTGGATCCAATGCATGCGCCTGGCATCGAAGGCGATGAGCTGGGTCGCGATGCGCAGCGGATCGCCTTCGAGCAGCTCGCGTTGATATGTAAGATGCATCTCCGCGGCAAATGTCGAGCCGCCGGTCGTCTCGAGATATTCGGTCGTCAGCCCGATCTCCTCATACGCCTCGTCGAAGGCCCGGTCGAAGACCCGCAGGTAATAGGCGACATTCATATGTCCATTCACGTCGATCCATTCGGCGGCAACGGATTGGCGATCGCTGAGGTAAGGGGCGGGAATCGGACTGTCGAGCATGGCGGCCAAAGTACTGAAAGTTTTCCCGGGGTCAACGGCCCCAAGATCGCCATTTTCCTCCTGCAAGCTAGGCTGCGTCGATCGCCGGCGCTGATCGAAGATCAACCTCGCCGGCTGCTGGCAGTACCTGCCGCCGGCATGCCGGTCATCGCCACACCGGATCGCGGAATTCCCGCCCGCACCGGACTGGTTCTGGTCGCACCCGGCGATCCGGCGGGGCTTGGCACGGCATTTCGAGGCATCGTCGCCGGCGACCGGCCGGCAGAAAACCAGCACCGACATGCTGCCCGCGATCCTACCAATTCCGGTTGAGCGGCCCAGGCGGCGCTCGAACGGCTTACGCGGTTCCGCGGACCAACCGATGAGCGCCCCGTCGACTGCCCCATTGACAGCGCCGGAAGGGCGGGCATACCGTCGCGCCCAATGGTGGTTCCTGGCCGTTCGGGCCGTGAGCCGACCGATACGAATAAGGGGAGGCTTGTTGATGAAACGCAAACTTCTGGGGGCTGTCGCGCTGAGCGCGATGATGGCCCTCGGCTTTACCGTGACCGCCGAAGCAAAAACGCTGGTTTATTGTTCGGAAGCGAGCCCCGAGGGCTTCAATCCCCAGTTGTTTACCTCGGGCACGACGCTGGACGCGACCAAGCCGCTTTATAACGGGCTGGTGGAGTTCAAGGTCGGGACGACGACCGTCAAGGCCGGCTTGGCCGAGAAATGGTCGATCTCCGACGATGGCCTGACCTATACGTTCAACCTGCGCAAGGGCGTCAAGTTCCACGGGAAAGACTTCACGGCGACGCGCGACTTCAACGCCGATGACGTGGTCTTCAGCTTCGAGCGCCAACTCGACCCCAAGAACGCCTATGCCAAGGTATCGGGCGGCACATACGAATACTTCAACGACATGGGCATGCCCGACATCATCAAGAGCGTCGAAAAGGTGGACGACTACACCGTCAAGTTCACCCTCAACCATCCCGAGGCGCCGTTCCTTGCCGATCTGGCGATGGCCTTCGCCTCGATCGAATCCAAGGAATACGCCGACAACATGCTGAAGGCCGGCACGCCGGAGAAGGTCGACCTCGAGCCGGTCGGCACCGGGCCGTTCACCCTGGAGAGCTATCAAAAGGACGCCGTCATCCGTTACAACGCGGCCGCCGACTACTGGGGTGGCAAGCCGAAGCTCGACAAATTGGTGTTCGCCATCACGCCGGATGCAGCGGTCCGCTGGGCCAAGCTGAAGGCCAATGAATGTCAGGTGATGCCCTATCCGAATCCCGCCGACGTGGCGGCGATGCAGAAGGATCCGGACGTCAAGGTGCTGCACCAGGAAGGCCTCAATGTGGGCTATCTGGCGCTCAACACCGAGCACAAACCCCTCGACGATGTCCGGGTGCGCCAGGCGATCAATTATGCGATCAACCGCGACGCCATCCTGAAGGCCGTCTACCAGGGTGCCGGCCGCAAGGCGAAGAATCCGATCCCGCCGACCATCTGGTCGTATAACGACGCGGTCAAAGATTACGCCTACGATCCGGCAAAGGCCAAGGCGCTGCTCGC
>JBGPNG010000093.1:0-6343 GCA_041487395.1 Dongiaceae bacterium | reverse complement strand
GCCGAAGCGGGCATGGGTCTCCTGCTCGTCTCCTTTCGGGGCTTCGATGGCAATCCCGGCGCCCCCAGCGAACAGGGACTCTATCGCGACGGCCGAGCGGCACTCGCCTGGCTGGCCGCCCATGGCGTGCCGAGGCCCGTGCTGGTCGGCCTTTCGCTGGGAACGGGGGTCGCGGCCGAGATGGCGGCCGAGGCTGCGGCGCGGCCGGCCTCCTGGCCGCCCGCGGCGGACCCCAGAGCGCTTGTTCTGCTATCCCCCTATGAGTCGATCCCGGAGATGGCGGCCATGCGGTACCCGATCTTCCCGGTCCGGCTCCTGGTCAAGGACCGCTTCGAAACAGAAGCGAAGATGGGGGCCTTGCGCCTGCCCGTTCTTGTCGTCCATGGCGAGATCGACGAGCTCATTCCCTTCGCGCAAGGCATGGCCGTCTATGAGGCAGCACTGGCTCCGAAGCGGTTTGTCGGCCTCAAGGACACCGGACATAATTTTCCCTCACGGGCCATCCTGCCGCAGGTCGAGAGCTTTCTCGCCGGCCTGCCTGATTGACGCCGGCCGTCCCGCGGCCTTAGAACTCGGCGCCTTCGAGCGGGAGATGATCCATGGATTTCGCGCCCAGCGACGAGCAGCGCATGCTCGTCGATACCGTCCGCGCCTTTGTCGAGAAGGAGCTGATGCCCCATGAGGCGGAAGTCGAGCGCACCAACCACGTCCGCCCGGCGCTGATCGCCCAGATTCATGAGCGGGCCAAGGCAGCCGGTCTCTATGCCGCCAACATGCCGGAAGAACTCGGCGGCGGCGGGCTCGATGCCGTCAGCATGGTATTCATGGACCGCGAACTGGGCCGGACATCCTTCGCGCTCCAATATGCCGTGGCCCGGCCCTCCAACATCCTGCGCGCCTGCAAGGGCGAACAGATCGACCGATATCTGCTGCCCGCCATCCGGGGCGAGCGGGTCGAATGCCTGGCGCTGAGCGAGCCTGGTGCCGGCTCCGACCTGCGCTCGATGAAGACCCGGGCCACGCGCGAGGGCGATCATTTCGTCATCAACGGCACCAAGCATTTCATCAGCTATGCCGATGTCGCCGATTTCGCGATCCTGTTTGCCGCCTCGGGCGAGGAAGAAACGAAACATGGCGCCAAGAAGAAGATCACCTCGTTCCTGGTGGACAAGGGAATTCCCGGCTTCGAGGTCCGCATGGGCCCGAACAGCGTGTCCCATCGCGGCTTCCATCATTGCGAGCTCGTGTTCACCGATTGCCGCATCCATGAGCGCCAAATCCTGGGCGAAGAGCATCGCGGCTTCGACGTCGCCAATGAATGGCTGGGCGGCACGCGGCTCACGGTGGCCGCGCAATGCATCGGCCGGGCCCAGCGCGCGCTCGAACTGGCAACGCAATGGGCCGCCACCCGCAAGCAGTTCGGCCAGACCATCGGGCGCTTCCAGGGGGTGAGCTTCAAGCTCGCCGACATGGCGACCGAGATCGCGGCCGCCGAACTATTGACCCTCGTGGCGGCCTGGAAACTGGACCAGGGAGCGGCCGCCGATCAGGATTTTGCCATGGCCAAGTTGTTCGCCACGGAGACGCTGGCCCGCGTAACCGATCATGCGGTGCAGATCTTCGGCGGCATGGGGTTGATGGAGGAATTACCCATCGAGCGCCTGTGGCGCGACGCAAGGGTCGAGCGCATCTGGGACGGAACCTCGGAAATCCAGCGCCACATCATTTCGCGCGCCCTGCTCCGGCCGCACGAAAGTTAGAGCTAGATCTAGCGTCCCTTGAACTTCGCCGGACGCTTCTCGGCGAAGGCTCTGACACCTTCCTTTGCATCGTCGGAATCAAGCGCCCGTTCATAGGCCGGCAGTTGGCCGCCGCGCAAGATCTGGAAAGCCTCACGGATGCTGAGGTTTTCGAAGGCGCGCAAGGATTCCTTGAGCGCCTGGATGGTCAGCGGCGCGCCGCCGGCAATCTGATCGGCCCAGGCGCGGGCCGTTTCCATCAGCTTTTCCTTCGCCACCACCGCATTGACCATGCCGTAATGCTTGGCCTCCGCCGCACTCATGCGTCGCCCCAGCAGCAGCATCTCCATGGCGATGTTGTACGGCAGGCGCCGGGGCACACGCTGGATGCCGCCGGAATCCGGGATGATTCCGATCGGAAGTTCGGGTAGCGCGAATTCCACATGCTCCGCACAGATCAGAAGATCGCAGGCGATGGCGAGCTCGAAGCCGCCGCCCAGCGCCAACCCGTTGACGGCGGCGATGACCGGCTTGTTGAGGTCCCAGAGCTCGGTCAATCCGGCGAACTTGCCCGGGCCATAATCGAGATGCCACCAGCGGCCGACCTCCGCCTGGTCATGGGCCGCCTTCAGGTCCCAGCCAGCGGAGAACAGCTTGTCGCCGGCCGCGGTCACGATGCCGACGCGCAAGGTCGGATCGTCGCGCAACAGAATGAAGGCCTCGCCCAGCGCGCGGCTTGCCTCGATGTCGATGGCGTTCACATTGGGCCGGTCGAGCGTGATCTCCAGCACCGCGCCACGGCGGACGGTTCGGACTTCCTGATGGGCCTCGCTGCTCATTGCACCCCCCTTAGGGCAAATCTTCTCTATGTCTCATTGGCGACCTAAACCTTCTTTCCGTTAGCCGCCGAAGCGGCGGCGCAGCCAGGCGGCGAGCGGCGGATTGTCGCGATAGAGGGCAAAGGCCGTATCGAGCCAGCCTTGCGTATAGCCGTTGCCGATCAGCATCTCCACGTCGCGGCCCAGCCCCTCGGCGGTCAACGCCGCGGCCGTAAAAGACGTCGCCATGCTGAAGAAATAGATGCGGCCGCGCTGGCGAGTCGCCAGGATCGCAGCACCCTCCGTGCCGGCCGCGTTGGTGGCTGAGACGGTCAGCTCAGCGAGTTGGCCCTCGGTCGCATCGGCCACCGCGCGATGGGCGGCGATCGGATCGCGCAGATCGACGACGAGCGCCCGGTCGGCCACGCCCAATGCCGCCACATCGGCGATGGCTGCCGGATCGACATCGAGGGCGATCAATTGCCCCCTTCCGGCCAAGGCCCGCCGTGCTGCGAACAGCGAGGTCACGCCAGCCTTGCCGCAACCCATCACCGCCACCGTCTGGCCGGGCGCCGTGATCTTCGCCACCGTGCCCGGCGCGCCGGCGATGTCGCACAGCGCCAAGGCCACTTGTTTCGGAATATCTTTGGGCAAGCGGGCATAGAGGCCGCTGGCAAAAAGAATGGCCTTGCCCGTGACGGATACCCGCCCCGCTGCGACATCCACCTCGTGCACCGCGTCGAGGGCGAGCGGCGTCAGGGAGAGTGAAACCAGAGTGGCGATGGTTTCGCCCGGCTGAAGCGTATCGTCGGGATATTCGGAGCCCACGGCTACCGCTCTGCCGACGAGTATCCCGCCCGAACCGGTGACGGGATTGTGCATTTTACCGCGCGCGCCGACGATCTCCCGGATTCGCGCGGCAATGCGCGAGGTGTCGCCGCCGCAGCTTTCCGCCAATTGCCGCATGCTGGAAGAATCCAGATGCAGCTCCTCGACCTCGATCAGAACTTCATTGGCATAGGGTTGCATCGTCGCATCGAGGCGCTCCGCCGGTTGCGGGAGCGCGCCGCCGGCGCGATGCGAGCCGAAGGGACAGAGCGGGAGTTCCATCCTAGAAGTGTCGCCGCCGCAGAGCGCCGGGGCAAGAGGCGCAGCTCACGTCGCCGGCGGCTCGAAGTCGGGTTGCGCTTCCGGTGCCGCCGCTTGGAACTCCACCCGCCGGCGCAGGGCCACGTCGATCGCCAGCAGCTTCGGCATCGCCGACAGATCGAAATCATAGCGCCGGGCGTTGGCCATCTGGGGCACTAGGCAGATATCGGCAAGGCCGGGGTGCTGGCCGAAGCAAATCCCGCGCGCCGCGGCATCGCGATCGACCATCGCTTCCAGTGCCGTAAGCCCGATCGCGATCCAGTGGCGATACCAATTGTCGATCTGGACCTGGCCGGCGCCAAAATCGTTCCGCAACTTGTTCAGCACCCTGAGATTGTTGAGGGGATGGATATCGCAGGCGATCGCCAGCGCGAAGGCGCGGACCCTGGCCCGCTGAAAGGGATCGGCGGGCAGCAGCGGCGGCTTGGGGTAAGTTTCCTCGATATATTCGATGATGGCCAGCGATTGGGTCAGTGCGCCCTCCTCGGTCTCGAGGGTCGGCACCAGGGCTTGCGGGTTGAGTTTGCGATAGATAGGGCCCAGTTGTTCCCCGCCGCCGCGCAACAGGTGGACCGGCAGTGTTTCGAACGGCAGCTTTTTGAGCGCCAACGCCAAACGTACGCGATAGGCAGCCGAGCTGCGGAAATAGCTATGGAGCCGCATCATCGCCCGGCCTCGCGCGGAACGGGGCGCACGACTTGCTGGTCGATGGCGCCGAAGATGCTGGCTCCGCTCTTGTCCATCATCTCGATGCGCACTCGGTCGCCGAATTTGAGGAATGGCGTCATCGGAGCGCCGCTGACGATGGTTTCGACCGAGCGCTGTTCGGCGATACAGGCATAGCCTGCCCCGCCCTCGGCGACCCGCCGACCGGGACCATTGTTTTCGCGGTTGGAAACGGTGCCGGAGCCGATGATGCTGCCGGCGGCGAGACGGCGCGTCCGCGCGGCATGGGCGATGAGTTGGGCGAAATCGAAGGTCATGTCGACGCCGGCCTCGGGCCGCCCGAAGAGCTTGCCGTTGAGTTGGACGATGAGCGGGAGGTGCAGCTTGTTGTCATGCCACGCGGCACCCAATTCGTCCGGCGTGGCCGCAATGGGCGAGAAGGCGGAAGCGGGTTTGCTCTGGAAGAAGCCGAAGCCCTTGGCGAGTTCGCCGGGAATGAGCGCGCGCAACGAAACGTCGTTCACCAGCATCAGCAAGCGGATATGGCTCGCGGCGACGCCGGGTGGTGTCGCCATCGCCACGTCGCCGGTAACGACCGCGACCTCGGCCTCGAAATCGATGCCATGGGCCTCGTCCACCGCCTCGATGTGATCGCAAGGCCCGAGAAGATTGTCGGAGCCGCCCTGATACATCAACGGGTCGGTCCAGAAGCTTTCCGGCAAGCTGGCACCACGCGCCCGGCGCACCAGCTCGACATGGTTCACATAGGCCGAACCGTCGGCCCATTGATAGGCGCGGGGCAGGGGTGCCGCGCAATGACTGGGATCGAAGTCGAAGGAGCCGGCGACGCGGCCCCGGTTCAACCAGCCGGAGGCCGCGCGCAGTTTGGGCTCGGCGTCGCCCCAATCGTCGAGAGCTTGCTGCAGCGTCGGCGCGATGTCGGACACGCGAAGCCCATAGGCTAGATCGCGGCTGACGACGACCAACGTTCCGTCCCGCCCGCCTTCCTTCAGGCTTCCAAGTTTCATTTCTTGCCTTTGGCGGCAGCGCCCTTGCTCCGCCAGCTATCCACATAGCCCTCCAACTCGACGCCCTTGGGTAACTGGCCCACGTCGAGCGCGTCGCGGGCATCGATCATCACGGCATATTCGTCCGTGGCCGCGCGCTTGGGCGCCAGCATGCCGGCAAGTGCCTTGGGATGCGGCCCGTGGGTGAAGCCGCAGGGATGGAACGTCACCATGCCGGGGCGGATATTGTCGCGGCTGAAGAAATCGCCCGCGTGATAGAAGATTACCTCGTCGAAATCGTCGTTGTTGTGGAAGAACGGCACTTTGAGCGCGCCGGGGTCGCTTTCGAAAGGACGTGGCGCGAAGGTGCAGACGACGAAGCGCTCGGCCACGAAGGTGGTGTGGGCCGAGGGCGGCAGATGATAGCGATGGCTCATCAACGGCCTGATATGGGAAATGTTGAGGCGCACCGGCGCCAGATCGCCATGCCAGCCCAGCGCGTCGAGCGGATTGAAGGGATAGGTCACGGTCGAGATTTTGTCGCGGCGCTTGATCCGCACCTGCCATTCGCTTTCGGTCTGCTGGGCGCGAAAGGCATCGTCGATGCGCGGCAGGTCGAGCACGGCGGGATCGAAGATCGCATGCCGGCCGACGAGGCCTTTCTCGGGCAGGCGGTAGGAGCCGCCCGTCGCCTCGATCAGCAACGCCTCCACTAGCCCGCTGTTGTCGAGGCGCCACATGGTGCCGCGCGGCAATACGATATAGTCGCCGGCGCGAACCGCCAGATGGCCGTAGTCGCAATAGAGATCGCCGCTGCCGCTGTGGACGAAGATCAGCTCGTCCCCGTCGGCATTGCGCGCGAGGAAATCCATCTTGCGCGACAGCCGCCAATAACGAAGCTTCATGTGATCGTTGCTGAGCGCGAGCGGCGCCTCCAAGGGCGAAGCCGCGGCGGCGAGCTTGG
>JBGPNG010000092.1:0-6343 GCA_041487395.1 Dongiaceae bacterium | reverse complement strand
CGCCTGGTTGCGGCTTTCTTCGCCGCGGCCGACGATGCGCTGCAGATTTTCCAGATTGTCGGCGGTCTGTTCGAGCAGCGCCTGGATATAGACCGGGATGGGCTGCTCGCCATCGCCGACCGGGCCGGCACCGGTCAGCCGCGTGCGCTCGGCCAGCCAATCCTCGAGTTCGTTGAAGAAGCGATTCTGCGCCTGGCTCGCCTGCAATTCGAGATAGCCCAGCAACAGCGATCCCGAGAGGCCGAAGAGCGAGGCGCTGAACGCCGTGCCCATGCCGGCGAGCGGACCTCCCAAGCCGACCTTCAACTGCCCGAACAGCGAGGCGACATCGCCGCCGCCGCTCACGGAGATCGCACCGATCGCCGCGGCCACCCCGCTGATCGTCCCCAGCAGGCCCCAGAAGGTGCCGAGCAATCCCAGGAAGACCATCAGGCCGATGAAATATCGCGAGATGTCGCGACTTTCGTCGAGGCGCGAACTGATGCTGTCGAGCAGCGAGCGCAATGCGGCGGTCGACAGCGTCAACCGACCAGTCCGCTCGCGCACCATCGCGGCCATGGGCGCCAGAAGCCGCGGCTCGGGATCGCTCGACGTGCCGAGGTCGCCGCGCTTCAACCGCTCGATCCAGGCGATCTCGGGATAGAGCCGCAGCACCTGCCAGAAAATATAGCTCATGCCGATCAGCAGCACGATGAAAATGCCGCTGTTCAGCGCCGGGTTGTGCAGGAAGGCAACGTAGATCTGGGCCGAAAGCAGATATGTCAGGGCGAGGACGGCGACCAGCCCGATCACCATCCACAGCAGGTGCCGGCGAGGCCGCGTCATGACGCCCCCCAAGCGCTCACGCGCGAAGCGTGGCTCATTGGGCCTTCGCGATGATGTCCACCCTGTCGGCGGGATCGCCTGCCACGTTGTTGCCCAGCGCCCGCACATCCATGCGCGTGCTGCGCACGCCCTGCTTGATGAGGTAGGAGCGCACCGCCAGCGCGCGGGAGAGCGACATGCGCCGCGCCCGGCTTGCCGTCTCGGGCGTGCCGCTGGCATAGGCAAGCAATTGCACGCGCATGTTGTCGTCGGTGGCCATCTTCTGGGCAAGCGCGTCGAGCTGGGCCTTCACCGCTTCGGGAATCTCCGCCGAATCCGCGGGGAAGGCGATGCGGATCTGTCCCTCGGTCGGGGCCGAGGGTGGGATCGAGGCGCTTTGAGTCTGGCCGGTGCCGGTGGCGCTGCCCGTCGTGTCGGTCGCCGCCGCCGTCCCTTGGGTCGTGGCGGTCCCCGCGGTCGTGCTGCCCGCCGTCGACGTCGTGTCCGTCGTCGTCGTCGAACCGGTGGTATCGACGGTTGGGACCGCCGGCGCCGCCGGCGCGCTCGCAGCCTGGCCGGTGCCGGTCGAGCCGCTATCCGTCCCTGTCGTGGCAACTCCCGTGATTGCCGGCGTGGTTTCGGTCGTGCCAGTCGTGGTCGGCGTCGGCTGCGTGGGCGTCTCGACGGGCGTGGGCGGCGGCGGCGGTGTCATCTCGGTCGAAGCCGTCGTCGATGTCGCCGCGGGGGCGGTCGAGGCGTTGGTCGTGGTTGCCGGTGCCGCCGGCGGCGTGCTTGCCATCGCCGGCTGGGGCGCCACATATGGCGTTGAACCCGCAGGTGCAGGTACGGTCAGGGTGCTGACGGGGTATTGCTGCGGCGGGAACAGCAGGCCGCCGTACGGCTGCGCCGGGTATCCGCTATAGGCGGGCTGGCCATAGCCATACTGACCGTAAACCGGCTGGCCATAGATGGGCTGCTGATATGCCCCCGTCTGTCCATAGGGGTAGGCGCCCGGCGTGAGGGGTGGACCCAGCTGATTCAAGACGCCGAGATCGATGGTGACCGAGCCTTTGCCGGCGGTCACTTTCTGAGCATCGGCCGGCGCGACCGAGAGCGCGGTGATCGCAAATCCAGCAAGGCTGAACAGGGCCGACAGGCGTGTGCGACGGCGAAGCGAAATGTCCATCGGGGCCCCTTGGAATTATCCTACTGATTCAGCAACAAAATATGGCACGAATTATAGCCCAGCCGGCAAACGGCCGTAAACGCCCTTGGCCAGGATGTCGGCCGGCGGGATCAGGCCCGGCGCAGGGCCGCCTTGAGTACGCCATGCAACTGGTCGTTGGCCGCCAATACATCGCCGCTGGCGAACGGATTTTCCCCGCCGTCGGGCTCGCTCACATAACCGCCCGCCTCGCGCACCAGCAGCAGGCGCGCCGCCACATCCCAAGGTTGAAGCCCGTATTCCCAATAACCATCGTAGCGCCCTGCCGCGACATAAGCCAGATCGAGGGCGGCGGCACCCAGGCGGCGGATATCGGCGACGCTTCCCATGACGGCGTCGAGCTGGCGCAGATATCGGGCCCGGTCGCTGCGCTGCCCGTAGGGCGTGCCGGTGGCGATCAGCGCGCTGCCCATCTGGCGGCGCGAGGACACGCGAAGCCGGCGATGGTTGAGATATGCCCCGATGCCCTTTTCGGCCCAGAAAAGCTCGTCCTTCAGCGGGTCGAAAATTACGCCGGCGACGATTTCGCCGGCGCGCTCGAGCGCTATGGAGATGCAGAAATGCGGCAGGCCGTGAAGAAAATTGGTCGTCCCGTCGAGTGGATCGACGATCCAGCGGTGCTCGGTGTCGCGGCCGGCATGCGCCCCGCTTTCCTCCATCAGGAAGCTATAGTCCGGCCGGGCCCGAGCCAGCTCGTGGCGCAAGGTCTTCTCGGCCTTGTGATCGGCGGTCGAGACGAAATCGCCGGGTCCCTTCACGGAGACTTGCAGCTGCTCGACTTCGCCGAAATCGCGCCGCAGTCCCTTTGCCGCCTTGTCGGCAGCCCGGGTCATCACATTGATGAGTGCGGAGCGGGTCGCCATGGGGCCGTGCCGGGCTAGTCCCTGGCGCGTTCGACGTAGCTGGAATCGGCGGTGTTGACCACGATGCGCACGCCGCTCTCCACATGGGGCGGCACCATGACGCGCACGCCGTTCTCGAGCTTTGCCGGCTTGTAGGAGGATGTGGCCGTCTGCCCGCGGGTCACGGGATCCGCTTCCACGATCCGCATGATCACCGTATCCGGCAAAGTGACGCTGAGCGGGTCGCCCGCATGGCCTTGAACCGTCACCTGCATGCCCTCCTGCAGAAATACCGCCGGCTCGCCGATCAGATCTCCATTGAGGGCGATCTGCTCGAAGGTTTCGTTATCCATGAAGGTATAGAGGTCGCCATCGGCGAACAGGAATTGATAGTCATGGGTGTCGAGTTCGACGCGCTCCACGGTCTCGCTGGAGCGGAAGCGCTCGTTCAGCTTGGTGCCGGCGCGCACGTCCTTCAACTCGACCTGCAGATAGGCGCCGCCCTTGCCGGGCTGGGTATGCTGGGTGCGCACGGCCCGCCACAAGCGCCCCTGATGCTCGATGATGAAGCCGGGACGAATGGCATTGCCGTTGATCTTCATGACGAAATTCCGCGATACGGGATAGGGCCGGGCGAAGGCGGCGCGGAACCTAACAGCTTGCCCCAGGGCGCGCAACCGCCCGGGGCGCTTGCGACCTAGTCCTTGGCGCGCTCGACGTAGCTGGCATCGTCGGTGTTGACGACGATGCGGGTTCCCACCTCGATATGCGGGGGCACCAGCACGCGCACGCCGTTCTCGAGCTTGGCCGGCTTGTAGGACGAGGACGCGGTCTGGCCGCGGACGACCGCATCGGCTTCGACCACTTTCATGGTTACCGTGGGCGGCAGAGAGACGCTGATCGGCGAACCCTCATAGGTCTGGATCGACACGATCATGCCGTCCTTGAGGAAGACATGCGGCTCGCCGATCGCTTCTTCGCTGACGGCGATCTGCTCGAACGTCTCCTGATCCATGAAGGTGTATTGGTCGCCGTCCTTGAACAGGAACTGATAGGGCTTCTCGTCGAGTTGAACGCGCTCCACCACATCGGCCGGCCGGATGCGCTCGTTCAGCTTGGTCCCGTCGCGGATGTCCTTGAGTTCGACCTGTAGATAAGAGCGCCAGTTGCCCGCCTGCACGATATGCACCTTGGTCGCGCGCATCAGGCGGCCCTGATACTCCAGGATATTGCCGGTGCGAATGGCGTTGCCGCTGATCTTCATGAGCAAAATCCCGTGTCAGGATGCGGCCGGGCGAAATGGGGCCGGGCGCAGCGGCGCGGAAGCTAACAACTTCGCGACGGCGGCGCAACCGGCGGGTCCTCGGCAGTATCGCTTGATGATTGTAAGGCGGTGCCTTACAGTACCGGTGTGATAAAAAGCTTCCGGCACCGAGGCCTCAAGGAACTATTTGAAACCGGCAAATCTCACAGAGTTTCGAGCGATCTGCAGAAGCGGGTAGTGCGGCGGTTAGACGCTCTTGAGGCTGCGAGGGATCTGGTCGAGATGAAGCAACCGGGTTTTGACTTCCATCCTCTGCGCGGGAAGCCTCAGCGCTACACCATTCAAGTCAACGGTCCGTGGTGCGTCACCTTTGAGTGGGCAGCTGGCGAGGCCGAGCGGGTCGACTTGGAGCAGTATCACTAAGGAGAGCAATATGCCGGAGTATTCAGTTGTACGCCCGACTAAGCGCGTCCCCACGCATCCCGGGGTCCTTATGCGGGAGATCCTCGACGAGCATCTGAAGATGCCGATTGCGGAAGCAGCCCGCCGTATGAAGGTCAGCCGGCCGTCGCTTTATGCTGTCCTCGACGGCAAAGGCCGCGTCACCGCCGAGATGGCGCTACGCTTCGGCCATCTCGTGGGCGGGGCACCCCAACTCTATCTTGGAATGCAGCAGGTCTGGGATTTGTGGCATGCCGAGAGAAGATTGCGCGACGAATTGAAATTGATTCCGCCGAGCGGCGCGGCGGCGTGATTCAGTGCAATAGCGCCGCTATGCGCTGGATTGCGCCGGAGAAACCTTCAGAAGCGTTCCAGATGCTTTCGCCGGGGCAGATGAAATCGGCACCGGCAGCGATGAACTCGGCGGCCCGATCGAGTTCATCGCCGAGTTCGACCACGACCGGCACCACCATCAGCTCCGCCCACCAGCGCACCAATTCGAGATCGGGCGCGACGGCGACGTAATCCGCGCCGGCTTCGGCCGCTTCCATGGCGGCGTGGCGCGAGGCTTCGCAATAGACGCCGATGCTGGCTCGATCGCCCAGCATCCGGCGCGCGGCTTGGTAGGATCCGGGATCGGCGAGGTGGACGCCGTCGGCGCCGAGGCCGGCCACCAGATCGGGATGGCCATCCAGCAACACAGCCGCGCCACGCGCTTGCGCCAGCGCAATCAGCTTCGGCGCTTCAGGTCCCGTCGCCAAACGCAGGCAGGCAACATCGACTGCCGCCAAAGCGCCGGTGAGCGTCTCGGCGAAACCGGCCGGCGGCGTGGCGGTCGCCCTCAGATAGAGCCGGCAGCGCGCCGCCGCGCCGGCCTCTGGCATCAGGCTTTGTCCTGGTAGATCTTGATGATCTCGTCGAGCATGGCGAGGGCTTCCGCCCGGGGGCGCTGAAAGGTATTGCGGCCGATGATGGAGCCGTTGGCCCCGCCGTCGCGGATGGCGCGGGCTTCGGCACAGATACCGGCCAGATCCTTGGCCGCCCCGCCGGAGAAGACGACGATGCGCCTGCCCGCGAAACAGGCTTGCACCACATGGGCGACGCGCTTGGCAAGCGTCGAGCCGTCGATCTTTTCCTTCTCATAGACCTTCTTGGCTTCCGCCTGTTCGAGATAGGCGGTCGGCGGCTTTACCTTGATGATATGGGCGCCGAGGAGGGCGGCCATCTGGGCGGCATAGGCCGTCACGTCGAAGGCCGTCTCGCCTTCCTTGGAAATCGCGCCGCGCGGATAGGACCAGATGACCACGGCTAATCCATGGGCCTTGGCTTCCTCGGCCAGCGCGCGAATTTCCTCCATCTGCTCGAAGGCCTGATCGGCGCCGGGATAAATGGTGAAGCCAATGGCTGCACATCCGAGGCGCAGCGCATCGCGCACCGAGCCCGTCACGGCCTGATCCTTGACGGCGGCCAGGCTGTTGGAGCTGTTGAGCTTCAAGATCAGCGGGATCTGACCGACGAAACTGTCGGCGCCCGCTTCGATCATGCCGAGAACGGAGGCATAGGCGGAGAGTCCGGCATCGATGGCGAGTTGGAAATGGTAGTGCGGATCATAGGCGGGCGGGTTCGCCGCGAAGCTCCGCGCCGGGCCATGCTCGAATCCCTGATCGACCGGCAGAATCACCAGGCGCCCTGTCCCGCCCAACCGCCCCTGCATCAGGATGCGGGCGAGATTGGCTTTGGTGCCCGGGTTGTCGCTCTCGTAATGGG
>JBGPNG010000091.1:0-6360 GCA_041487395.1 Dongiaceae bacterium | reverse complement strand
CTGACCTTGCCGGGCGCCAAGGTTGTTGGCGGCTTATCAGCCACTATGCTCGTTCTGACGGCGGCCAATGCAGTTGATTGCAGCCTACCCTTAGAAAACGTCTATCCCCACACGGTTGCATTTGCCGTGCTTTCGTTTGTGCTTTTCAATGGCAGCGACTCCAGCGTCAGGTGGGGTATCGTTAAACGGGGCGCCGCGCTACTAGCAGCTATCGGAGCAGCATTTGGTAACGCAACGGGGCTGGTCGTCTGGCCGATCCTAGTTTGGATGGGATGGCGCAAAAAATTGGGCTGGCGGGAGCTTCTCGTTACGGGTGGTGTCGGCGCTGCATTTATCGCGCTTTACGTCCATGGCATCCCGATACCGAAGTCAACCACGGAGGCGACTAACGGCGAAGCAGAATTCTATGCTCCCGCCCATTTGTACAAGATAGGAATTTATCTAGTGTCCTATATGGGCTTGCCATGGACACGTGCGCCCGCGCTGGCCCTCGTGGGACGCGCCATCGGCACCATTCTTCTCATAGTCAGCGGTTTCGTGGTTCTGCAGCGCGGGATTGCGCGCGCTCCAGCCGGTCGGCTCGAGCGGCTATCGATCGGTCTGATCATGTTCTCGTTGGCAACTGCGGTGCTTGCGTCTCTGGGGAGAGTTGATCAGGAACTGGCAGTGCAAGTGCCGGTACGCTACTCCCTATTTTTAGCGCCACTGCACATCGGACTCCTGTTCCTCGCTTTGCCTTGGTTGAATCGTTGGTGGAGTGATCTAAGTCATCGTCGCATGTGTCAGGCCGTCGTGTTAATTTTCTTCGCTCTTTTGCTCGTTCAGCAATTCCAAGCCGGACGCGCAGCAGTCAGAACAACCGCTACGATTCGGGCAACCATCAACAAATTTCTTTCGGGAGAGCGACAGCCGGAAATGACTGCCCTTCTCGGAAATTTAGATAACGCGCAACGGATTGTGAACCTCATGAGAGAGAAGAAAATCTATATCGGAGAGCGTTGACCGTGAGATCGGATGAAACAGGTCGTGGGGGCCGATGCGCGCCATGTCGGGAAAGAATTCGGGAAACAGGAGGGGCCAGGCAGATACCACCAGGCCCACCGCCGGCTCTATGCCCAGCGCCGGCAGAATGCGCCTCGTTGCCCGACAGCCGATCGCAAAACCCGTGAATGCCAGCCCCATGAGATAAGGCGCAGGAGAAGCATGTGGCTCGGCCAGCTCCAATCCCGGGCCAGAAGATAGGCCGGCACCAGCATCACAAAATAAAGCGGCGGCTGTTGCCCCTCGTAATTCATTTCCTTGCCGGGTCTTCGCTCCGCGACCAGGACGATTCGGAAAAATGGCGTTCCCGGCGTGACTCGAACATGCGACCCCCGGTTCAGGAAACCGATGCTCTATCCAACTGAGCTACGGGGACGTAGCCAGGCAGTGGAGCCTGTGCCAGCCGTTTTTACCACCGGCCGGCCGCCGATGCCACCAGGCGAAGGGTCGGTGCGCTACTGCGCCTTGTTGGTCTCGCACAGATAGGCCTGGGCGGCGCCGACCCCGCGGCCGAGCTCGATGGGAATACCGACGTCGCACATCGCCATTTCCGAACCCGTGATCGCCGAGAGGATCATGAACTCGTCGCCCTAGCCTGCGGAGGCTGGGCGCGCCATCACTCCGAATCCACATCTTCTACGCGAATGCCACGTCCCGCGCGTAAGCTCGCGCGCGCTTTTTCGATCCGGCGGAGAAAACGCGGATCGGTCTCGAGCCGATACTCGAACCAATCGTCTTCCGATTCGAAGCCAATCAGCACGCCAGCCGGCTTGCCGTGGCGCGTAATGACGATTTCCTGTTTCCCGGCCTCACGTAGGAAGCGCGAGAGGTCATCCTTGATCTCGGATAGCGGAACTTCTCTCACTCCGGACCTCCGAATTGCATCAGCCATGACACTGCCTCCGATTTTGCCACGATCGCCAACACCTCGACGACCGAGTCCGAAACGTCATAGAACACCCTAACTTCACCGACGCGAAGCCTGAACTGCGGTCTGCTGACCCTGCGAAGTCGCTTGATGCGGCTACGGCTCGTCTTTCGCGGCTCGTGCCTCAGATGGGTTTCGAGCGCCGCCCGCACCGCGGGCCTGACACGGGCGTTGAGCCTTCTAAAGTCTTCCACGGCTTCAGGGGCCAAGACGATGCCGAACGGCATTCTGGCCAGATTGTAGCCAGATTGGTCCGACCTTCAAATCACTGTGCCAGATCCAAGGTCCAGGAAAGGCAAGATGGGAACGGGGTGGACCGCTCCGCATTCCGCCAGGAATGGACATGAGCGTCAGTGCGGACCCGTCATCGCATTCGGGCGTGCTGTGGCGTAGATGTGGCGTGCCGTAGTGGTCGAAAGTGAGAACTGGACGGCGACGCTAACAATGGCTGTCCCGTGACCCTAGGCCGAGGCGTCGACCGCTTTGAAGGCTCCTCTGCCGTAGAAGGGAGAAGGAACATCGCAGCAGGCGTAGCTGCTTGATATCATGGAGAGCTGGAGGCGCAGCAAAGGAAGCAGGGAGACACCAGTGCAACAATACTTGCGCGATCAAATCGACTGGCCGCAGGCCTTTCCGGCCATGGAATATGCGGAAAGGCGGAGCGGCGTTCGGAAGGCCCTGGCCGCCAAAGCTGTCGACGCAATCTATGTGACAACCCCGGCGAACCTGACCTATCTGACCGGTTACGACATGATCTGGTATCATATGCGTAACCTCACTGGATTGCTGATCCGCGCGGATAGCGACAAGACTGTATGGTTCGACGGGATCGGTCACACCACGATCGTATCTACGACGCCGGAGATTCAGGACGTCGTGTACTTCCAGCGAGAACCCGTCTCCATTCTCATGCGCCAGCTTGCCAAAGAACTCGCGGCTCGCGGCCTTGCCAAGGCGCGTATCGCTCTCGAGCCTTGGGGTTATTCTCCGCACGGCAAAATCATCGACGGGATCGAAGGCTGTCTGCGCGAGACCGGGGCCGATGTCGTCGACGAGTCGCTGTTGATCGAGCGCATACGCCTTGTGAAATCACCCCTTGAAATATCTCTCATTCGAGCGGCAGCTTCCATGGCCGACAGCGCCATGGCCGCGGCGCGCGAGACCATCGCGCCAGGTGTCATGGAGACCGAGTTGGAGGCCTCGATCATGCAAAGCTTGATGCGACGAGGCGGCGGTTACCCAGGCATCCGCAGCATGATTGGTTCCGGCCCGCGAGCGGGGACGCACCACAGCCCGCCGACCCAGCGGAAAATCAAGAACGGTGATTTGGTATTCATGGACTTCTGCAGCTCCCTACAGCGGTATCACGTGAATCTCAACCGCACGTTCTCCCTGGGCGCCGCAGACCGCCGCTGGACGGACCTCATGCGGAAATCGGCCGGATGCATGGATGCCATCGTAAGGGAGGTCAAGCCCGGTGACCCTTGGAGCAAAGTCGCCAATGTCGGCGATCGATATCTCGACCAGACAGGTCTTAGAAAATATCTGTGGTGGGCGGGCGGCTATGCTCTCGGCATAGCAGTTCCTCCCGATTGGGTTGGCTCCTTCTTCGCCGCTCCGAGGGAGGGCGTGCCCGATCAGCCGCTCCAGCCAGGCATGGTCTTCAACTACGAGAACCAATTTGACGTATGGGAGAACTGGCCGGGTGGAAGCGGCGCAGCATACATAGAGACCATTCTAGTAACCGAGAACAAGCTCGAGGTTCTGTCTGCGCTTCCTCGCGATCTTGTCGTTGTCTGAGATATCAACGCCGCAACACCAAGCGTTCCGACAAGCCGGAATCCGCACCGTCCCACATAGATGGCGGCAGCATTGTCCCAGGAAATCATGCGCGCGACGTCGCGCAGAAATTGGGGTGGGGTGGGCATACAAGAGCCGGCTGGCGTCCCCGGCGTGACTCGAACACGCGACCCCCGGTTTAGGAAACCGATGCTCTATCCAACTGAGCTACGGGGACGTAGCAAGGCGATAGATCCTGCGCCGGCCATTTCTTAGCACTAGCCGGGACATGGCGCCACGGCCGGAGGCCCTGAGGCATGCTCGCCCGCGCTATTGCGCCTTGTTGGTTTCGCGCAAATAGGCCTGGGCCGCGCCGACCCCGCGCCCAAGCTCGATCGGAATGCCCACGTCGCGCATTGCCATTTCCGCCCCGGTGATGGCCGAGAGAATCATTAATTCGTTGAGGTCGCCCAGATGGCCGATGCGAAAGACCTTGCCCGCGACCTTGGCCAGGCCGACGCCCAGCGAGAGATTGTAGCGGCGATAGGCGGCGGTGACGACATCGGCGCCGTTGAAGCCATCGGGCACGCAGATCGCGCTGACCGTGTCCGAATACCATTTCGGCTGCTGGGCGCAGAGCTTCAGCCCCCAGGCGGAAACCGCGCGGCGCACCGCTTCGGCCAGCCGGTGATGGCGGGCATAGACGTTCTCCAGCCCTTCCTCGAGCAGCAGGTCGACGGATTCGCGCAAGGCCCGCAGGAGCGTGGTGGCCGGCGTATAGGGAAAGAAGCCATCCTTGTTGGTGGCGATCATGTCGTCGAAATCGTAGAAGCAGCGCGGCAGCTTGGCCGCCTTGCGCGCGGCCAGCGCCTTCTGGCTGACGCAGACGATCGCCAGGCCCGTGGGCAGCATGAAACCCTTCTGCGATCCGGCCACTGCAAGATCGACGCCCCATTTATCCATGCGGAAATCGATACTGGCGATGGAGCTGACGCCGTCGACATAGAGCATCGCCGGATGCTTTGCCGCATCGAGGGCGGCGCGCAATGCCGCCACATCGCTGGTGACGCCGGTCGCGGTTTCGTTGTGGCAGAAGAGCACGGCCTTGATCTTGTGTCCTTCGTCTGCGGCGAGCCGGGCGGCATATTCATCGATCGGCGCGCCCCGGCCCCATTCCACGTCGATGATGTCGACCTCGAGCCCGAAGCGCTGACACAGATCGATCCATTTCTGGGAAAACAATCCGAACCGCGCCGCCAGCACCCGATCGCCGGGCGAAAGCGTGTTGGCGATCGCGGCCTCCCAGCCGCCGGTGCCCGACCCGGGGAATACGAATACCTGTCCCGATTCGGTGCGGAAGATCTTCTTCAGATCGTCGAACAGCGGCAGCATGAACTGCGGAAAATCAGGCGCGCGCTGATCCTCCTGCGGCATGGCGAGTGCCCGGCGCACGCGGTCGGGAATATTGGTCGGGCCTGGGATGAAGAGGAAATTCCGGCCGGGCATCGCATCGTCTCCTTGGCACTCGGCCGCGGCGGGAATGACCCGGGCGCCGAGCGATCGACCCATACAACATGGAAGGCTTATCACGAAAGGCTTTCCGCCTCTCCATCGCGTGCCGATGAACCGGGCGGCCGCGACATTGCGCCGCAGCAGGATGCTTGGGGGGGCGGTATCCGGCGCCAGATAAGGCGCGGAGGATCGGGAAAGACGGATCATGGCCGAGCGGAAATGGCAGGATCTATCAGGCGGTTCGTCGATGCAGGGCTGGCGCCTGCCCGTCATCCGCCATCGCGGCACGAGCGGCCGGGGCGAGGGTGGGCCTATATCGCCAGCGACTTGAAGCGGTCCATGCAGCGCACGAGGGCCTTGCGGATGCCGGGCTCCATCACCGAATGGCCGGCATCGGCAATGACTTCATAGGCGGCCTCGGGCCAGGCGCGGTGGAGTTCGTCGGCCGTGGCGATCGGGCAGACGAGATCGTAGCGGCCTTGGACGATGAAGGCCGGAATGTCGCGGATCTTGCCCAGATTTTTCAGCAGCGCGTTCTCCGGCAGGAAGATGTCGTTGACGAAATAATGGCTCTCCAACCGCGCGATCCCCAGCGCCACGTTGTCGCTCGAGAAGTACGCAACGGTATCGGCATTGGGCACCAGCGTCGAGCAGGCGCCTTCGTACGCGCTCCATCGCCGGGCCGCCGGCAGATGCACAGCCGGATCCGGGTGATTGAGCCGGGCGCCATAGGCGGTCAGCAGATCGTGGCGCTCGGACTCGGGGATCGGCGCCACGAACGTTTGCCACGCTTCGGGAAAGATATGGCGCATGCCGTAGAGGAACCATTCGACCTCTTGGCTGCGGCACAGGAAGATCCCACGCAGCACGAAGCCGGAGCACCGCATGGGATGTCGCTCGCCGTACGCCAGCGCGAGCGTGCTGCCCCAGGAGCCGCCGAACACCAGCCAGCGCCCGATGCCCAGATGCTCCCGCAACAATTCCAGATCCGCGACCAGATGCGCGGTGGTGTTGTCGGTCAACTCACCGTGCGGCGTCGAGCGTCCCGCGCCGCGTTGATCGAACACGACGATTCGGTAGGAGGCCGGATCGAAAAAGCG
>JBGPNG010000090.1:0-6365 GCA_041487395.1 Dongiaceae bacterium | reverse complement strand
TGCTGATCGCACTCTCGCTTACCGCCGTCACCCTCTCCGCCGGCGAAGAGATCAAGGGTGCGCGGCGCTGGATCGATCTTGCCGGCCTCTCGATCCAGCCTTCCGAGTTCGTGAAGCCCTGTTTCGCCGTGGTCACCGCCTGGATGTTCGCCGAACAGCATGGCAAGCGCCGCCTGCCGGGCAACGCCATCGCCATCGTCCTCTATCTGCTGATCGTCGGCCTGCTGATGAGCCAGCCCGATTTCGGCATGACCTTCGTCGTCTCGATTACCTGGTTCGCGCAATTCGTGCTGGCCGGATTGCCGCTGGTCTGGGTCGGCACGCTGATGCTGGCGGGCGTCAGCGGCATCGTCGGCGCCTATTTCCTGTTGCCCCATGTGGCGGCGCGCATCGACGGATTCTTCGACCCGGCCGGCGGCGATACCTATCAGGTCGACCGATCGCTGGAGGCCTTCGTCAACGGCGGGCTTTACGGCCGCGGACCCGGCGAGGGCACGGTGAAGCTGGTGCTGCCCGACGCCCATTCGGATTTCGTCTTCGCCGTGGCGGGGGAGGAGTTCGGCCTCATCGCCTGTCTGATCATCGTCATCCTGTTCGCCTTCGTCGTGCTGCGCGGCTACGGCAAGCTGCTGCGGGAGACCAACCTGTTCATCCTGCTGTCGGCGGCCGGCATCATCACCGACTTCGGCCTGCAGGCGATCATCAACATGGCCTCCACCCTGCATCTGATGCCGACCAAGGGCATGACGCTGCCCTTCATCAGTTACGGCGGCTCCTCGCTGCTGGCTCTCGCCCTTGCCATGGGCATGTTCCTCTCGCTCACCCGCCGGCGCGCCGGCGACGGAGCGCTGGCATGAGCGCGCTGGTCCTGCTCGCGGCCGGGGGCACCGGCGGCCATATGTTCCCGGCGGAAGCCCTGGCCGGCGCCCTGCTCGCGCGCGGCTATCGGGTGGAACTGGTGACGGACAAGCGCGGTCGCGGCTTCGGCGATCGTCTGCCCGCGATCGAGGTTCATCGCATCAGCGCCGGCGGGTTGGCCGGCGGCGGGCTTCTCAGCCGCGGCGGGGGCGCCATCAATCTCGCGCTGGGATTCCTTCAGGCGCGCGGACTCATGCGCCGCCTCAAGCCGCGCCTCGCCGTGGGCTTCGGCGGCTATGCCTCGGTGCCCACGATGCTCGCGGCCCAGCGCGCCGGGCTTCCCACCTTGCTGCATGAGCAGAACGCCGTGCTCGGCCGGGCCAATCGCCTGCTGGCCAAACGCGCCGCCCTGGTGGCGACATCCTTTCGGAATACGCAAGGCTTGCGCGAAACCCCGGCGCGCTTCACCGGCAATCCCGTGCGCAACGCCATCGCCGGCCTGGGCGAGCGCCCCTATCCGGCGCTGCAGGATCCCCTGCAGATCCTGGTGCTGGGCGGCAGCCAGGGTGCCCGCGTTTTCGCCCGCTTGATTCCCGCCGCCCTTGCCTTGCTGGCGCCGGGCTTGCGCCAGCGCCTCGTCATCGCCCAGCAATGCCGGGCGGAGGATCTTGATCAGGCCCAGAACAGCTATCTGCCGCTCGATGTCGCGGTGGAGTTAGAACCCTTCTTCGACAACATGGCCGAGCGCCTGGCCCGCGCCCATCTCGTCATCTGCCGCAGCGGCGCTTCTACCGTCGCCGAGCTCGCTGCTGCCGGACGGCCGGCGATCCTGATTCCCTACCCCCATGCCACGGACGATCACCAGACCGCCAATGCCGCCAACTTCTGCGCGACGGGCGGCGGCTGGCTGATGCCCGAGGGACGCGTGACCCCGGCTTCATTGTCCGAGCGCCTGATCTCTTTGCTCGCCCACCCCGCCGGCCTGACCCAGCGCGCCGCCTGCGCCCGCCAAGCGGGCCGGCGCGATGCCGCCGAGCGCCTGGCCGATCTCGTCGCCGAACTGGCGCCGGCCAACGGCATGGACCCCGCGAAGGAGGCGGCATGAGAGCGCTTCCGCTCGAGATCGGCATCCTGCATTTCGTGGGCATCGGCGGCATCGGCATGAGCGGCATCGCCGAGATCCTGCACAATCTGCACTACCAGGTGCAGGGCAGCGACCTCTCCGACAATTACAACGTCAAGCGCCTGCGCGATCTGGGGATCAATGTGGCCATCGGCCATGCCCCGGAGAATCTGGGCGAGGCCGCCGTCGTCGTCATCTCCTCCGCGGTCAAGCCGGACAATCCGGAAGTGGCGGCGGCGCGAGCCAAGCAGCTGCCCATCGTGCGCCGCGCCGAAATGCTGGGCGAGCTGATGCGCCTGAAATGGTCGGTCGCCGTCGGCGGGACCCATGGCAAGACGACCACGACCTCGCTGGTCGCGGCATTGCTCGAGGGTGCCGGCTTCGATCCCACCGTCATCAACGGCGGCATCATCAACAATTACGGCACCAACGCGCGGTTGGGCGCGGGCGATTGGATGGTGGTGGAGGCCGACGAATCCGACGGCACCTTCACCAAGTTGCCGGCCACCATCGCCGTGGTCACCAACATGGATGCCGAGCATCTGGATTTCTACGGCTCGGTCGAGGCCATGAACCGGGCCTATGAGCAGTTCGTGGAGAATATTCCGTTCTACGGCTTCGCCGTGCTCTGCCTCGATCATCCGGTGGTCCAGACGATGATCGGGCGGATCAACGACCGCCGCATCGTGACATATGGCCTCAGCCCGCAGGCGGACGTGAGGGCCCTCGACATCGGGGTGGATGCGACGGGGTCTACGTATGACGTCGCCATCGCCGCGCGCGGCGCCGCCCCGGCGCGCCATATCCCGGCCCTGCGCCTGCCCATGATGGGCCAGCACAACGTTCAGAATTCGCTCGCAGCCATTGCCGTTGCCCATGAGATGGGCGTGGATGACGCCACCATCCGCAAGGCGTTGGCGGGCTTCGGCGGGGTGAAGCGCCGCTTCAGCCGCACAGGCGAGGTCGACGGCATCACCGTCATCGACGACTACGGCCATCACCCGGTGGAGATCGCCGCCGTGCTGCGCGCCGCGCGGGCCGCGACGAAGGGCAAGGTGATCGCCGTGGTGCAGCCGCACCGCTATACGCGGCTCGCCCATCTGTTCGAGGAATTTTGCACCTGCTTCAACGACGCCGATGAGGTCGTCGTGGCCGAGGTCTACGCGGCCGGTGAGGCGCCGATCGAAGGCATGAACCGCGATGCGCTGGTGGAGGGCCTGATCGGCCATGGCCACCGGCATGTCACGGCCCTGTCCTCGCCCGGCGACCTCGCCGGTATCATCAACGGGCTGGCGAGTTCCGGCGATCTCGTCGTCTGCCTGGGCGCGGGCAACATCACCCAATGGGCCCATGCGCTGCCCGAGGAACTCGAAAAGCTGCGGCGCCAGCCGGCGAAGGCGGCCCGATGATCATGAGCCAGCGCCGCGATATTCCATTGATCGAGCGCCTGCCCAAGACGCGGGGCCGGCTGACCGAGAACGCGCCGCTCGCGGGCATCACCTGGTTTCGCGTCGGCGGACCCGCGGAAGTCATGTTCCGCCCGGCCGATCGCGAGGATCTCAGCGCCTTTCTCGCCGGCTTGCCCGAGGACGTGCCGGTGAGCGTGATCGGCGTCGGCTCCAATCTTCTGATCCGCGACGGGGGCGTGCCCGGCGTCGTCATCCGTCTCGGCAAGGGTTTCGCCGAGATCGAGACGACAGGCGAGCGCGTGCAAGCCGGCGCTGCCGCCCTCGATATGAATGTGGCGCGCGTGGCAGCCGATGCGGGAATTGCCGGCCTGGAATTCCTCTCCGGCATTCCCGGCACCATGGGGGGCGCGCTGCGCATGAACGCCGGCGCCTATGGCCGCGAGCTGGTGGACGTCATCCTCTCCGCGGACGCGCTGGACGGCAAAGGCGCGCTCCATCGCCTGGACAAGGAGGCACTGGGCCTCGGCTATCGCCATAGCGAAGTTCCGGAGGAGTGGATTTTCCTGGGTGCCGAATTTTCGGCAGCACCCGGCGATCCCACCGCCATCCGCGCCCGCCTCGCCGAGATCCAAGCGGCACGGGAAGCGACCCAGCCAATCCGCGCGCGGACCGGTGGCAGCACGTTTGCAAACCCGGAGGGCGGCAAAGCCTGGGAGCTGATCGACAAGGCCGGCTGCCGCGGGCTTCGCATCGGCGGCGCGCAGGTTTCGGAAAAGCACGCCAACTTCCTGATCAACACCGGCTCGGCCACCGCCGCCGACATCGAGAATTTGGGCGAGACGGTGCGCCGGCGCGTGCTTGAGACGAGCGGCATCGATCTCCGTTGGGAAATCCGCCGCATCGGCACGGAGGCGGGCCGATGAGCAAGCATGTCGCCTTGCTGATGGGCGGGCGTTCGGTCGAGCGCGAGGTGTCGCTGGTCAGCGGCATGGCCTGCGCGGATGGTTTGCGCCAGAAGGGCTATCGCGTCGATGTCATCGATGTTCGCCACGATATGGGCGAACTCCTGGCCGCTCTCGAGCCCCGGCCCGACGTGGTCTTCAACGCGCTGCACGGCCGCTTCGGCGAAGACGGCCGCATCCAGGGCCTGCTCGATCTCGTCGGCCTGCCCTATACCCATTCCGGCATGCTGGCCTCGGCCCTTGCCATGGACAAGCCGATCGCCAAGCAGATCTTTTCCTCCATCGGGTTGCGCTGCCCGGACGGCAAGGTCGTCTCCCTCGATCAGCTCGCCAAGTGCGACCCCATGGCGCGACCCTTCGTGGTGAAGCCGGTCG
This sequence comes from Dongiaceae bacterium, assembly GCA_041487395.1. Lineage (GTDB taxonomy): Bacteria > Pseudomonadota > Alphaproteobacteria > Dongiales > Dongiaceae > DASXQK01. The sequence continues at coordinate 1,638 of JBGPNG010000090.1, read as the reverse complement.
CCGAGGGTTCCAGCGTCGGCGTGCGCATCGTGAAGGCGGGCGACAATCTGCCGCCGCTGGGCAGCACCAGCTGGACCTTCGGCCATGAGGTGCTGGTCGAGCGCTATATCCCCGGCCGGGAGTTGACGGTCTCCGTCATGGGGGGCGAGGCGCTCGCCGTCACCGAACTGCGCCCGCGCGTGGGCTTCTACGACTACGAAGCCAAATACACCGCCGGCAAGACCGAGCACCTGATCCCAGCACCGGTGCCGGCGACGGTGGGCGAAGCGGCAAAGCATATGGCGGTCTCGGCCCATGCCGCACTCGGTTGCCGCGGCGTGACCCGCAGCGATTTCCGCTACGACGATTCGCTGCACGGCCTCGACGGACTTTATCTGCTGGAGATCAACACCCAGCCGGGCATGACCCCATTGTCGCTGGTACCCGAACAGGCCGCCCATCGCGGCATTTCATTTCCCGACCTCGTGGCCTGGATGGTGGAGCACGCCGCATGCGACGCTTGAGCATCGATTCATCGAAAACGAGATTGCCGGCCGCCCAGACGCGCAACCCGGAAGCGAAGCTGCGCTCGGCACGCAAGGCGACGCCGCGGCGCCGCCCCGCGCCGCCGCGCTGGCGCCGCCGGGCCTGGCGCATCGGCGGCGCAGCGCTGCTGCTGCTTGCCATCGGGCTTGGCGGCGGCTGGGTCTGGCATGCCAAAATGCCGGCGACCGCCTGGGCGCGCGTGACGAACGGCTGGGTCGCGACGACGGCGGACGCCGGCTTGCGTCTTCGCCAGGTCGTCGTCGAAGGGCGGCGCAACATGCCGCGCGACACGTTGCTGGCGAATCTCGGCGTCCAGGTCGGCCAGCCGATGCTCACCATCGACCCGCAGGCGCTGAAGGCGAAACTCGAGGCGCTGGGCTGGGTGCGCTCGGCCGTGGTCGAGCGCCGCCTGCCCGATCAGCTCCATATCAAGTTGACCGAGGCCGAGCCGATCGCGCTGTGGCAGCGCGGCGGCGGTTTCCAGCTCATCGGCCGCGCCGGCCAGGTCATCGACAAGGTCAACGCAGCGGCCTTCAGCCAGCTTCCCGTCCTGGTCGGCGACGGCGCCCCCGCCCATGCCGCGGACCTGTTTGCCATGCTGGCGCGCGAGCCGGATCTGGCGCCGCGGGTGAAGGCGGCGGTGTGGGTCGGCGAGCGGCGCTGGAATCTGCGCTTCGACAACGGCGTCGACGTGAAGCTGCCGGCGGAATCGCCGCAGCTCGCCTGGTCGCTGCTGGCGAGGCTCGAGCGCGAGCAGCGCCTACTGGCTCGCGACGTGACGATCATCGACATGCGCCTGCCCGATCGCCTGGTCGTGCGCCTGGGCCCCGCCGTCGATCTGCAGCATCGCGATCCGCAGCACCAGGCCGGCAGCAACACATGAGTGAAAAAGGGGGCGAGCGGCGAATCATGCGCAAGGCTCGATTGACAGCCGGAGGGGATGTGAGTGCCGCGCTCGACGTCGGCACCACCAAGGTCTGCTGCTTCATCGCGCGCCGCGGCGAAGACGGCCGGCCGCGGGTCGTGGGCATCGGCCATCAACTGGCCCGCGGGCTTCGCAGCGGCGCCATCGTCGACATGGAAGCGGCCGAGGCCTCGATCCTCGCCGCCGTT
>JBGPNG010000089.1:0-6395 GCA_041487395.1 Dongiaceae bacterium | reverse complement strand
GCCGTCGCGCCGTCGTCGCGCAGGAAGGCCGAGAGCTGATCGGAAATGACGCCGCGGATTGCGGTCGCATCGGCGGCGCCGAGGGCGGCATCGCCGGCCTTCGTCGAGCCCGGCAGGGCAAGCGACATGGCGAATGAGAGAACCAGGGCTAAAAGCGGCAGGACACGACCCCGCATGGCAACCTCCACTCCATGAATGGCCTGGAAGATAGGATGGCACCGCCCCGACCCGCCGGACAGTCCCCCGATGTAAAAAAACCGAAACAACCCCGGCCAGCAGCCGGCATCGGACAAACCGCGGCACCTGCCGGCCGTCAGACGCAAAAAACCGGCGCCACGCCGGCCAGCGGCCGGCATCGGACAAACCGCGGCGCCTTACGGCCGTGGAACAAAAAAACCGGCGCCGCGGAGGGCCGCGGCGCCGGGGGGTCAAAATGCTAGAGGTTGTCAGCGTACGTAGAGGTGTACTTCGTTGACTTGCGCTGCCGAACTGGTGGCGGAGGATAGGCTTACGCGATCGGGTGAAAGTCCCATGCTGATCAGCGAGCGCAGCACCTGATCGGCATCGCGGCGGACCATATTGCTGTTGAGCGCGGTCTGGGCCACCCCGCCGCCGTTGGGGGCCACGGCGACCAGGTCGAATGCGGCATTCGGGCGCCGCGCCAGAGCCTGGCTGACCGCCTGATACAGCGCCTGCTGGTAGTCGGGGTTGGCCTTGTCGAAGCGGATGACGACCAGCGGCCGGCCGGTGGCGATACCCGAGCCCGGCGCCAGCGCCGGGGCGATGGGCGGCGCATAGGCCTTGCTCGCCAGGCTGCTGCCGAAGGCTTCGCCGTTGTTCACGCCGATGGCCAGCGTGTTCAGATTGCCGCGCTCCTCGGAGAGGTAATTGGTCTGGCGGGTGATGTCCTCCGTCAGCTCGCTCAGCAGCCGGTCGATCAGGATCGTGGTCTTGTTGACTTCGTCCTCCAGCACGCGCAGCTGGGCATGGTCTTCGTCGACGGCGCCCGAGATGCCGAAGGCCGCCCGCGTGGATTCCAGGAGATAGTTCGACATCGCCGCGTTGGCGGCCACGTCATTGGCCAGTTTGTTCATCGAGCCGAGCGAGCCGTTGACCTTTTCCAGCTGGCCCTGGGCATCGTTCCACTGCTTGACCAGGATCGGATTGCCGGGCGTGGTGCCGACCTCGAGCTTGGCGTTGATGGCGGCGACCGCCTGGTGATAGCCGAGGGCGTTTTGGATCGACTGGGCGCGCAGCGCCTGCAACGTCTGATTCTGGGCCGCGACGGAGGTATTCAGCTTGGTCAGGTCGCCGCGCATGGCCTCGACCTTCTGGCCGACCAGCGTGCCGGTGGATTGGCCGGGGGTCACCGGCCCCGGCTGGAAGTTGCCGGTGCCGAGCTTGGGCGCCGCATTGGCCTCCGTCGAAGTGCTGGAAGCGCTGCTGGCGCTGCCACCGCCCAGGGAAGGCAGGAGGGCGTTGTCGGCAAAGTCGCAGCCGCCGAGCAGTACCGCCGTGGTGAAAAGGGCGGCCTTCAACCAGTTACTGTGCATCTTCTGCTCGTGCCCCGATTGCCTATGCGCCGAAGGCCGTGGCCATCGCGGTCGACGAACTTGCCACGGTTCTTGACGCGCCCCCGCTAACTTGCGAGGAATCTTATCGAATTGACCCCTTGGCCTCAAGCGACTTTTCCGCTCGGGAGCCGCCCGCGAATTCATATCTGGCGGGCCCCGCGGCCAGATCGGCGGCTCGCGAAGGGTCGGCTTGCCTTGGCGAGGGGCTTTCGTGTAGCTTCCGCTCCCCCAAGCGCCCGTAGCTCAACTGGATAGAGCATCTGACTACGGATCAGAAGGTTGGGAGTTCGAATCTCTCCGGGCGCGCCAATCTTTTCAATGAGTTGGTTTTACTGCGACGCTGCGAGGCTCGGATGGCCTCACCGCGTGTCCGTCTGGTGTCCAAGTCAGAGGTCGCCCAGAAACAGGCGCCAGCCAACCAAAATGAGGCATCTCTCTCGCGATCAACCTCAGAAAAACCCAGACATAAGGGAGCGGCTTGACGGTGGGCCCTCAGGCTTTCGCTCCTGGAGCTCTGTCCAACGCGGAAAAATCTGCAATTACGTCAGGATCAAACTCTGTCTGGTTCACCCGCAGATACCTCCACTCAACATATAATGCCACCGAGACACGGCAGAGGCTGGCCGGGCCGCTGGTTGCGGGGTTGGAGCTGGGTGGTATACTTAGAGGGTCGGGTCGGCGCGTCGCGACGGTACTAACGGCGGCGGTTTCACATCATTTCTTTCGGCGAATCAGGGGGGTGAATCGGTGGAGGCGATCACGGACGAGGTAAGGCAGATCATTTCCAAGGAGCTCAAGATTCCGTTCGAGCGTTTGACTCCGGACACGGCCTTGCAGGACCTCGGCGCCGAATCGCTGGATTTCCAGGAGATCATCTTCGCGCTGGAGGAAAAATTCGACATCAGCATCCCCTATAACGCTAATGAGGCGGCAGCCGCCGGCAAGGGGGAAACCGCGAGGGTCGGATTGGAAAACCTTCAAACCATTGCCCAGATTTCCGCGGCAGTGAAAGGGCTCATGGACGCGAAGACCTCTGCATGAACCGCGTCGTAATCACGGGGATCGGTGTCGTATCCCCCGTGGGATGTACCCTCGAGGACTTCTGGCCGGCTCTTGTGGAGGGTCGCTCGGCCATTGGCCCCCTCTCGGTCGCTCGAAGCGAACGACTGAGTGCGCGCATTGCGGCGCAAGTTTCCAAGTTCGACCCCGCACCGCCTTTGGAGCCCAAGCGGCTCGCCATCCTGGATCGCTTCTCGCAGTTCGCCGTAGTGGCCGCGCGGGCCGCCGTTCGAGACTCGGGCTTGGATATATCCGAACGGCTGGCCCTCGAGACGGCTACGGTTATCGGCAATGCCTGCGGGGGCCAGACGACGATGGATGATTCCTACTTCAAACTCTATTTTCAAAATTCGCCGCGCCTGCGTCCGATGACGATCCCTCGATTGATGAATAACGCCGCGGCAAGCCAGATAACGATGGATCTTGGCCTGAAGGGACCCGCTTTTTGCGTGGCGACCGCCTGCGCGGCGGGCACGCATGCGATCGGGCTGGCGTTCCACATGCTTCGTTCCGGCCAGGCGCCCGTCGCCGTCGCTGGCGGCGCTGAAGCCTGCCTGACGGCGGGGACGATCAAGGCATGGGAAGCGCTTCACGTGCTGAGCCAGGATACCTGCCGGCCCTTCTCGCGCACGCGATCGGGGCTGGTGCTGGGCGAGGGGGCAGCCGTCCTGCTACTGGAGGAGCGCGCGCATGCGCTCGCTCGGGGAGCACGTGTCTACGCAGAAATCATAGGATTTGGCATGAGCGCTGATGCTGGTGATATCACCGCATCCGATCCCGACGGCGCTGCCCGGGCCATGCGAGCCGCGCTCAAGGACGCGCGAAGGAATGCGGATGACGTCGACTACGTCAACGCGCATGGCACCGGAACGACGCAAAACGATCGATCGGAGACGGCGGCTCTGCGGGACGTCTTCGGGTCGGACGCCAGGCGCATTGCGGTATCTTCCAGCAAGGCTGTGCTCGGTCATGGACTGGGCGTCGCCGGTGCGCTCGAGATGGCGGTGACCGCGCTTGCCCTCCATAGGCAGATAATTCCGCCAACAGCCAATTTCGAGGAGGTCGATCCCGATTGCGATCTCGATGTCGTGCCCAATGTCGCTCGACAGGCGGATGTCAACGTCGCGATGTCGAACTCTTTCGCCTTCGGCGGACTGAACGCGGTGCTGTTGGCCTCGCGGGCCTGATGGGGTTGGGCTTATTGACCGTCGGCAGCCGCCTGTCGCGCGCAAGACCTGGGTCTAGCAAGCTGTTGAAAAAGTCAGCTCCGAACGATGCCCAAGAAAGGAAAGAATCGTAGTGGCTTGATCGACGAATCAAAAATGCATGCGGCGGCGACGGTGCGAATCAATGTTACGCTGTTGCGGCCCAAAAATCGATTTTCAACAGCCTGCTAGCGGGCGGTGGCTTACTTGTCGCCGTTCTCGGGCCGAGCCAGCGCGGAGCGCTTCAAGGAGGCGACCGTGGTGGCGCCGGCCGTTGCCGTCGCGTCCTGCAGCACGAAATCGATCGGCGTGCCGTTCTCGACGGTGCGGAACATGACCGGGATTTCCCGGTTGTCGAGCCAGACTTCCTGCCGCCTCTCGCCCATCACGACGAAGTGTCGGGCGGAGACCGAGGCGCCGTTCACGGAAACCGTGTCGTAGTCGCCGCCGGAAATATGCATGTTGATGATCCTGCCCGTGTCCGTGAAAACCACAGTCTGCTCACCGGTGCGCTTGAGGACCCACGGGTCCGAGGGGGCAATGGTTGCCGGCCCGGCGAATGAACCGGCCGTCGCATTCACGACGAACTGGTCGCCTTGAGCCTCGCCGTGCACTTCGAGGTGCTGGCCGTCCTTCTCGGTGACACTTTGCAGCGAGACCAGCCGATTGCCGCGCATGATCTCGGTGGTGTCGGATTCTTGGCGATAGGCGACGATGCCCAGCACCTTCACCGTAAGGCGCAGACGGGAGTCGATCCGCGTTGCTTCCGGGCTGCGGTCGATCGTCTCCGCGAACGTGCCGATCTCGCCGTAGATCGGATGCACGACGGAGTAGATGTAGACCTGTTGTCCCGCAAGCGCCGGCGTGGCGCCGGCGATGACGCTCAAACCCATTGCGACGGCAATTGTCCTGGCTCGCGTCATGGCATGTCCCCCTCTCGTCGCCCCGACTCGACGGGACTGGGGTTATGCGGGCGGGGGGGGGGAATGTCAAGCGAACAAGCGGGCCAGCCCTCTACAAGCTTTTGAAAAGGCTTACGACCACAAATCGGTTGCAGGGGAAGCCGGTGGCGAACGATGCGGAACCGGGCGATCCGGGGGTCCCGAAGCCGCTGGGTTCAGCAGTCTGGACGCATGATCGGCGCCAGGATGGGCGGCTCGCCATCCGCTCGTCGGCCTCTGGCGGTGATCTCGACCCAGCCCTTTCTGCGGTAGCAGGCGGGCAGCAGCACCCGCGCGGCGAGTGCGAAGCCGAGCCAGATCGCCGGTGCCGAGATTGATGCTGTCGGAGAGCCCCAGGAAGTCCGAGTCCTCTTCGAGGAAGAGCAGCGGCGCCAGCGCCAGACCGAATAGCAGAGCCTCGATCGGTGCCCGCTTGCCCCAGTAGTACACGGGGCCGCATAGGAATTGCCCACAGGCCGGAGAAAACGCTGACCCCTTCCGTCGATTTCAGGAAGGGCGACTGGAACGTGCGTGAAGCGAAGTAGTCTGCGAGCACCCATGATCCCTTCCGCTTGCCGACCGCGCGACCAGGAGATGCGGTCGGCTTGGCTGTGCAGTTTCGGAGACAGTGGATGATCCACCGGACGCGTCAGGTCGAATCTCGCGATGCCGATGACCACGGCAACCGCCGCGAGCGCGACGATCAGGCCGCATTCGAGCGCGTTGGATCCGGTGTTTCCGGAGATGAGACGGTGAGCGAGCGCATGGACGCAGCCTCCTCGAGAGGAGAGAGCGCCGTTCTACGTCCGGCCCCGCTAAGGCAGAGTTAAAGTTCGCGACAATGCGCGACGAATGCGAGGGAATGCGCGGGCGGAGCTTCAGCGGCCATGGCGCGTTACTGGAGTGGCTGCTCGGCGACAGAAATGTAGATTTCAACGAAAGCTTCGACCGCGGAGCGGACGTCGCGCGCGCTCAGTCCTGCTCCAGGATCTGTTGCAGCGCCTCTCCATCGAACGGTGTGATCGCGCCATCGGTCATGCGGACGATGCCGTCCCGCTGCCAGCAGGCGAGCTGCTTGTTGACGCTCTCGCGCGAGGTCGCGAGCAGCTTGGCGAGCTCTCCCTGGCTCAGCTTCGCCTCGATGAGCAGTCCCTGCGCCGTCTTGCGCCCGTGCGCATCTGCGAGACAGCCTTGTCCGGCGAAGCGCCAAGAAAAGCGCTGAAGTTCTTGACGGCGCGGATGTAGCCTTGTTGCGTCCGCAGTGCGAACTTGCGGATCGTCATATCCTCGATCATGCGCCGGCGTAACGGACTGACGGGTGTGTCGGTCATGGGGATGCTCCTGTGTTGAGGTGAGGTTCGGCACCCCCATCCTCAGACAGAGCGCTCCCATCCCGTTACCGCGATGGTTGCACCACCTTACCGCGCGAGCGGTTTAGTCCATTGCCCTTTTGCGGACACATCCAGGTCCTCGCGCTGAATGGAAGGACCAAAGATTCGCGTCACAACGCGCTTCCTCATGGAACTAACGCGATCCGGGCGCGATTTAAGGGTATGAACGGTTTATCAAATTGGCCCCGCAATCGGCTTTTGCTCGCCCTGCCCACCCGCAATCTC
>JBGPNG010000088.1:0-6405 GCA_041487395.1 Dongiaceae bacterium | reverse complement strand
GGCGCCGAGATTGGCGATGCCGCCATCGGCGGAACGATCGAAGGCGCGACTGAATTGCTTGGCGAAGGATACCCAGCCATGCTGCGCGTTCCAGATTATGACCGGACTGAAGAGGGCGAGCGCGGTCAAGCCCGCCAGATAAGGCTCGCCACGCCTGAGCCATGGCCGCATTTCCCGCGCTAGCAAAAGCCAAACGCCGATCCCGAAGACCAGGAAGAGGCCGGTGTATTTGCTGAGCAGGAGAAGCCCCGTTGCAATCCCGACCAGATACCACCCTTCGCCCCGCCCGCTGCGCCAGACCAGCGCCAGCCCCAGGCAGCTGAGGATCCAGAACAGAAGTGCCGGCGTGTCGGGGAACATGATGACGGTGAAGAATGCCGTGTGCGGCATCATGTTGAACCACAGCACCGCCAGCAGGCCGATGCGCCGGTCGCCAAACAGGGTCAGAGCCAGCAGATAGAGGAAGGCAGAACCCAGAATGATGGCCAGAATCGCCATGCTGCGCACGCCCAGCAGCGTGTCCCCGAACAGCCAGGTTCCCAGGCGGATCAGATACGCCACCATCGGCGGATGGTCGAAATAGCTTAATGCCAGGTGGCGCGACCAGAGCCAGTAATAGGTCTCGTCGGATTCGAAATCCATATAACCGGCAACCCAGCATCTAAGGACCACCAGCAACAGCAATAGAATCAGCAGCGGCCAGGGCGTCGTCAGCCATGAAGCCGCTGCCGATTTATTTATTATTGGCGGTGCAGAAGCCTGGCCGCGCGGTGCCGATTCGGTCGTCTCAGTCATTGATCATTCGTTGTCTTGCCTTGTTTGGCAAAGCAAGTCCTGCCGGATGATTCTGTTCCTGAATCATGTCTTGACGGACGGCCATAGTTTATGACGATGCAGAAGGCAATTGCTTGCGCTGTTTAGCCTAAGGGATCGCTCTTGCGCCACTGCATTTCCTGCATCGTCGCCGATTGGGGGACCACCAATTTCAGGGCCTGGGCCATGGCGTGCGACGGTACCATCCTCGATCGCCGCAGCGTGCCTCAAGGCGTGCTTTCGGTGCAGCAAGGGGGCTTCGCCACGGCCTTCGGCGAGCTCTGTGGCGATTGGCTCGATGGCGCCGATGGCCTACCCGCCATTCTCAGCGGCATGGTCGGCAGCCGGATGGGATGGACGGAAGTTCCATATCTCGCGGCACCGATCGCCCTTCGTGGGCTGTCGCAAAATCTATTCAGCCTCGGCCCGGTCGCCGGCGCCTCGATCTGGATCGTACCCGGCATTTCCCTCGACGACCCCCTGCAGCCTGAGGTCATGCGCGGCGAAGAATCCCAGATCCTCGGCGCGCTGCTGTCCGAAGGCATCGAGGATGGCGTATTCCTGCTGCCCGGCACCCACGCCAAATGGGCCGTTGTCGAAGGCGGTCGTCTTGTCGCCTTCCGGACTTATATGACGGGCGAGCTGTTCGGGTTGCTGTGCCAATCCGGCACGCTGGGCCAACTCATGGAGGGCGATGCGCTCGACGAGACCGCCTTCCGGCAGGGCGTCGAACGGGCGAAATCGAAGGATGATTCGGAGCTGCTCCACGCGTTGTTCGGCGTCAGAAGCCTTGGCTTGTTCGATCGCCTGCCGCGCCAGGGCCTCGCCGGCTATCTTTCCGGTCTTCTGATCGGCAGCGAGATGCGTGACGCCCAGCACTGGTTGCGGGCGAAGGCCAAGCGCGCGAACGTCATCGCCATCGGATCGCCGGCGATGCTTGAAAGCTACCGCCGCGCGGCATCGATGTTCGGCCTCGCTCTGTCGGCGCTGGATAGCGCCACTATTCTGCCGCCGGCGCTGCTGGAAATCGCGGGCAGGGCGGGCCTTCTGGGCGCGCCCGGGGCTGCGACCGGTCGATAGGATGGATCGATTGAGCGGCTTTGCCGATGCCTGACCCGGATGCCAGTCGTCGCCAATCTTCACGCCATCACGGCCTGATGAGAGCCTAGGCCAGCCGGCGGCGCGGGCCGGCGCGTGATCCTCGAAAGACCAACTCATGCTCTGCATCCAGTGGAAATCGTCTTCGAAAAAGATGGGCAGCCGCAGCAGGCCGCTCGGCTGGTGAATCGGCGCCAGGCCGCGCTCGATATGGCGGCAAAGGTTGCTGTCGATCTCCAGAGCGCGGCGAATCGACCGGCGATGGCGAGAAATTTTTCGACGCATTAGTCCAAGGCCCAGCCGAGATCGCAGGTGAGCGAGATCGCAGGTGAGAACGAAATCCACGCAATCAGATGAGTTTTCGATGGGTGAGCTCATCCTTGAGATAGGCGTAGTAGATGGGGGCCGCGATCACGCCGGTTATGCCGAAGGCGGATTCCATCACCAGCATCGCCAAGAGCAACTCCCAGGCATGGGCATGGATTCGGCTGCCGATGATGCGGGCGTTCAGGAAGTATTCGAGCTTGTGGATGAGGACCAGGAACAGCAGGGAAGCGATCGCGGCATAGATGGAAGCACTGAGGCTGACGACGACAATGACGGTGTTGGAGATCACATTGCCCAGTACCGGAAGGAGGCCGGCGATGAAGGTCACCGCGATCATCGTTTTGGTCAGCGGAAGATGGATGCCGAGCAGCGGGAGGACACCGAGCAGATATATGGCCGTCAGCAGGGTGTTGAGCGCGGAGATGCGAACCTGGGCGAAGACGACGCGCCGGAAGGCATTGCCGAGGAAGAACGCCCGCTTTGCCAGCGCATGGGCAAGCGGGCCGACCTGATGGTTCGCCATCGGATTGCCGAGCGCGATCATGGCGCCGATGATCATGCCGATCAGAATCTTCAACAACGTGCTGCCGAAGGTAGTGCCGGCCGTCTGCAGCTCGCCCGCATGGTCTCGCAGCCAGCTGGCCGCGGCACTCTGCAACTGCGCGGCGTCGGCCGGCAAACGATCCTGTATCCACTGCGGCAAATGCGTGCGCAGCGCGTCGATTTCGTCGGCCATCTTCTGCATGAGATCGAGCAGGCTTTCCGATTGACCCGACAGAATCCCGGTCACGCCTATGACGGCGAGCGTCAGGCCCAGAACGGTTGCCACCGCAATCAGCGTCAGCGCCGCCAGTTTTCCGATGGAAAGCCTGACGCCGGCGAATTTCAGCTTGCGGGCGACGATGTGGATCAATTGATGGACGAGAAGGCCCGCCAGGAAAGTCGCCAGAAGATGGAGCGCCAGGATCGCGACGAGCGCGAGACCGGCCAGGATATAGGCCGCCAGATCGTGTTTTGAGGAATCCGTCATGCCGCGTCCTGGATTTCGGGTTTGTCGACGCTGTGCTGGGCTGCCGCGCGCATGGCATCGGCGACGTCCGGTGCCATCACGCCGCCGCCGAAATGGGTCATCGGCGCGTAGGCGTTGATGATCGGGCGCAGCCCCAGGCTTTCATGAATATCGGACACCCTGTGGCGCTCTCCCCGGGCAGATGGGCGGATGAACGCCGAATATGGCAGTTCGCTGATAGCCTGGGAACAGCTTCGGCGACCGGCTAAGGTTCTCCTTATCTGGTTTCGAAGGGGTCAAAGATGGAATCCATCGGCTTCATCGGGCTGGGGCGCATGGGCAAGAGCATGGCCACGAACCTGGCGAAAAAAGGGTTCGAACTGGTCGTCTTCGACATAATCGAGGCCCCCGTCAAAGCCCTCGGCGCCTTGGGTGCCAAGCCCGCCGCCAGCATCGCCGAACTTGCCAGGCAGTGCAGCATCGTTGCCACCATGCTGCCGGGGAATCGCCGGAGCTGATCGTCTGTTCGTTGTTTCACGATGCGGCGGAGAGGATGGCGCCCTTTTCCCATGGCACCGTCATCGCCGATATCCTCAAGCCCTTCGTCAGCATGTGCAGCGAATGGATGCCGCGCCGCCAACCCGTGTTTCAGCAGTATCACTTCGTCGAGCGGCCGGGCAGGGACCGCAACGCGCGAGAAGCTTTGCGCGGCTCGCCCCATTTCGCCCATATGGTGAACTACTGCGAAGTCTGCGCCGAGAATTCCTTCGACCCCGGCTTCCCCACATTGCCCCTGGAGCATTTCGAACCGATCGTCGAAAGCTATTTCGACCGGTTCAATGCGCTTGATTCGCTGCGGCTGGAGACATAGATGCGATGTCGTTGCTCAGGCCGGCGCCTGGTGGCTGAGGCGCTGCAGGCGGTGCTCGCGATAGATGATGTAGAGCCCGCTGGCCATGATGATGGCTGCACCCACCCAGGTCCAGACATCCGGGAAATCCCGGAACAGCATCCAGCCGATGAACGTGGCGCCGACCAATTCCAGATATGCTACCGGCGCCACGACGGCGGCGTTGCCCCATTGATAGGCCTTGACCACGAAGTAATGGCCCAACAGCCCCCACAAACCGAGAAAGCTGAAGACCGCGATGTCGACCCAGCCGGTCGGCATCCGGATTTCCGAAAAGGGAAGAAGGAAGGTGGAAAAGACGACGCCGCCGACGCCGGCGAGCGTGATGGAAACCGCAGCCGGATCCTGGCTCCCGATCTTGCGCGAGAGCAATTGATAGAGGGCATAGAACAGGGCATCCAGCAGGACCAGGATAGCGCCCCATTGCATGACTTGAAGCCCGGGCCGGATGATGACGAGGGCGCCGAAAAATCCGAACATGACCGCCGTCCAGCGTCGCAACCCGACCCGTTCGCCCAACATCGGCACCGCCAGGGCGGTCACGATGATCGGGCCGACGAAGGTGATCGCCGAAGCCGTGGGCAATTCGACGGTGCGCAGACCCAGAAAATAGCAGGCCGAGGCGGCGAACAGCAGAATCGCGCGCATGAGCTGAACGCCCGGCCGCCTGCTGACGAACAAACTGCGTCCGTAGCGCGGCAGGAAGGCGACGAGGCAATAGATGACATGGCCGGCATAGCGCGCCCAGAAGACCTCGGGCAGCGGGTAGTGCTGGCCCAGATATTTGACCGAGGAATTGAGTAGCGGAAACAAAATCGCCGCAATGCACATATAGAGCACGGCGCGGAGCACCGAATCCCCGCCGAAAGCGCCGGGTGCAGGGCCGGCACGCGGCGGACTCACGGGATCGGTGGCATCGGTCAAGATCGGGGGCCGAAGAGCTGTCAGATCTGTCCGGAGGCTGTCACCCGCTTGCCGACAGGGTCAATTGACAATTACGCATGGCCGGACCGCCCCTCGACGCCAGCCGATCGCTCCATGTCGAAGCGTTCGGTGCACCAGGCAGCCGATCAAACGCCGCGACCTTCGTTGCGCTTGCTGTCGACACTCCAGGGCCCGCCGCCCGCTGCGGCGAAATACAAAAAACGAAACAGTAGAGGATGGCCGGTTCCCCATGGTTCAGCAGCGGAAAGAAACCCGCGGGCGCATGGACCATGAAGTAAGCCACGGCCATTGCGCCCGATAGAATGAACGCCGTCGCCCGGGTGAACAGCCCGACCAGCAGCAGCAAGCCGCCGGCGAATTCGAGCAGTGCCGACAACCCCAGAAGCGAGAAAACCTGCAGGTTGTCGAAGCTGGGCTCATGGGGAAAACCGAACAGCTTTGCCGTCCCATGCTCGAGAAAAAGCAGGCCGACGACGATTCGAAGGACGCTGAGCAGGCGCGGTGCCCAGGTTACGGCGATTTTTTCCATTGAGGACAACCCTCTCGAATGGCCTGGCGGAATATATCAGAGATATCTCGGCGATGGGCGGAACGCCACGTCTCTCGCCTTGGCCGCGCGACGCGGCGGTTGGTATGATCGCCGACAAAGGCAGAACAGAGGGACGGCAAAAATGAAAACCTCCGGCCCGGACCATCCGATCACGATCACGCCCAATCCCAACAGGGTCCGCGTCGTCCTCGGCGGTCGGATCGTCGCCGAAACCACGCGCGCGTTGACGATGAAAGAGGGTTCATATCCCCCGGTGCATTACATTCCCTGCCAGGATGTCAGGATGGAATGGCTGGAGCGAAGCCGGCATTCCACCCATTGTCCCTATAAGGGCGATGCCGCCTATTACAGCATTTCCGCAGATGGTCGGAAGGCGGCCGATGCGGCGTGGATCTATGAGAAGCCGAACCCGGCCGTGGCCGCGATCGAAGCCCATCTCGCCTTTTATCCCGACCGTGTCGATTCGATAGAGGAAACGCCGGCCCAACGCAGGTGAGCCCGTTTCTCAGGCGAATTGCAACTTCTGGCCGATGCCGAGCCTTGCCGCTTTGCTCAACAGGGCATGGCCGAGCGCGATGTCGCTGAGGCTGAGGCCGCGATGCCAGAGCAGAATGGTCTCATGGTCGGATTCGCGGCCCGGCTTCAAGCCGGCGACGATCTCGCCCAGTTCGCCATGCAGATTGTTCTCGTTCAGCCGACCGCTGTCCACATGCTGGCGAAGCGCGCCGAAGGGCAGGCCCTTGCGGCACTGGC